>JAEORS010000077.1:0-8217 GCA_016840795.1 Candidatus Thorarchaeota archaeon
AATCTGAAACTAGCGCGAGTCTGCTGTCGGCAAACATGCTCGTGGGTAGCAGCTCCACCGGCCGACCATAGTCTTCTGGAAGATAGGCAATTGACCTAGCCGGCACAATTCCACATCCCAGATAGTAAGCGATTGCGCTGCCAATAGCGAGACCCCGCTGTTCTATTCCAATGACCTTGTTTGGCTGAAGCTCGACAAGTGGCTTCGCCAGCGTTACAACAGCCTTATGAAAGACGTGTGGGTGCTCTAGGAGTCTGCTGATGTCCATAACCGCCTGACCTGGTTCTGGCCAGTCCTTTATCACATCCACGAAATCGGCGAAATTGAACTCTGTCATGTTGGGAACACGGCGAGTCAAGCCTGGTCGAGAGTCATATACCTTTCTGTACGCGGTGGAAGGTGACCAGGGTCGCCTGTGTGATGCATCTGTTGCAGAAACAGTTATCAAACTCTCTACTAACTCAACATGACATCTGGATGTGGAGCGTCGCAAGAGCTGATAGTACCTGGGACAACCATTGGAGTCTCACTCGTTCCAGGCTATGTTGAGATAAGAGACAAGGGTATCGTCAAGAAGAAGATTACAACAAAGCACAGATCCTTTGATGATGTCTTGGAAGAGGTCGAGATGTTCTTCAGGGCCAGACGGAAGATACTGGCCCCAGGTGTTATTAGAGACGTTCTTGTTCGGATAGGTCTCCCACAGGCGAAGGTCGTTATTTCTGATGAGGGGCCAGCTCCTCCACCCACTGATGAAACACCTGAGGTCGAGGTCATAGAGGAACAGGAGCCTGAGGTTGAAGAACCCGAAACTCCACCACCGCCTGCCGAGGATGAAGCAGCTACCTTCATAGAGAATCCAGACCTTGAAGCGGGAGTAACCCAACTTGATGGCGATGAGTTCCAAGATATCTCCGACGCACTTTCAGCAGTCGAGTCGATGAGCGACTCATTCATGGCTGCTGCCCCGAAGAACAGTACAGAAGCTGAACTTGAGAAACCGAGGCTGAAGATCGAGGTCTCGGGTGTGGAAGAAATCACTGCAGCTCCAACCACCTACGCCTCTGCGCCAAGTACACAGGAGGAAGAGACCCCAGCTGTCGATGATGACAAGTTCATTCCAGATGAGGCATATGAGCCACCATCGTCCGAAGCTGAACCCATACCATCATACACACCTGTGTCAGAAGCAGAGCCAGAACCGACGGTTGAACCTCCCACTGTTGTGACTCCTGGCCATGTTGTCAAACCGCTTGTACATGCCAAGGCACTAATCTTAGGAGAAGACGGTGTCGGCAAAGAGAGTCTGATGAACAAGGCGGAGATGGAGGCTGTCCCATCTTCAGATGATGAGGCTGGTTTTGTTCCCTATATCCACACAAAGGTGTTTGAAACAGAAGACTACCGCGTCCGACTGAATGTGTGGTCCTTCGATGAGGCCGTCAAATCGCAGATAAGTCGGAAAGAATTCTATGATGAAGCTGAAGCCCTTATCATCGTCTATGCGGCCTCGGACAGGTGGAGCTTTGACTCGATAGACTTCTGGCTGAAAGAAGCCTCAATCACCACTGAAGAACTTCCGCCTATTGTGATTACAGCGAATAAGACAGACCTCGTTATAGATGCTGGAGAAGATACCGGAGATCAACCAGTGACCAAGGAAGAAGGGTTTGCTATGGCCGAGGAATTGGCAAAGAGGTTTGGTGACGAAGAGAATCTCCATCCAGTTGCCTTTATCGGTACCTCATGCCTCACAGGTGAAGGCGTTGTTGACGTCTTCGTGACTGCTGCACAGCTAGCTTCGTGGAACAAGTAGGTGATGACGACGGCTGCTACATGTGAAAGTTGCGGGAGGCCTGTTGAGCCGGAGTCTTCCGTCAAGACATTGGAAGAAGAGTTCATCAATAATACTCGAAAAGACATGTCGATTTGCATTGAGTGCTTTGGGAAGAGATTCAGCGTTATAAGCAGGAAACGTAGCGACACAGGCGGCATGGTCTTTGAGCTTCAGGAGAAACCAGCGCCTAGGTCCGGCCTCGGAAGCTCTAGGTTCAGCTGCATACAGTGCGACTGGACTGCTTGGACGGAAGAAGGCCTTACGGCTCATGTGGAAAACCGGCACAAGCAATAGGAACGAAGTTTTACTACTTTGTCAGTTGGAAGTACTCTCGCTCTCTCTCTATGATGTGTCCGGACAGTCTGAGTCCCCCTACGTTGCGAGCGGCGCTCTCCAGCATTCCCATTCTGTAAGTTGCGGTCCGAGGACCCACACCCCGCAACCAGTCCAGCTTCGACATGTTGAGTGTTTCATGTACTGAGAAGTAGAGTCTTAGGTCAGATGCAATGGAAGCAGTTCTGTCAAACATGGCCACGGTCAATCCTACACTGGGTGCTGCAAAGCTGGCAATTACCCAAACCACGATCAACGGGTCATTGGCAAAGTATTCGAAGAAGAGGAGGAATCCCGAGAGAATGGGTTGGACCAAGGCCAATACGACTAAGGCAAGTGACATGTATTGGGTAGCATCATCACTGCCAAGTCCTGCCACTCCTATGATGTCTTGATTCGGTGGAAAAAGAAACACTAGTACTCCTCCTGACGCAACCCCAACCACTAGTGCAGTGAAGACCAGATTAGCAGCAAACAGTAATGCGCCATCAGACCAAACTGCGGGGAAACTAATCAAGGATTGGACCGTCAGTGCGGCGATGATTCCTGCAGCGCCAGTAAGAAATCCCCTCCAGCTGAAGAACTCGTACCTCATGACCATGATATCTTCAGACAAGACTTGCTGACATCCACACTATTCTACGCCTGTATAATTCACAGATTTTGATAAAGTTATTTGTGTCGGTAGTCTTCAACACAAAGCTCTGACAGAAGTTTCTAGGTACCGAGAGAGAGCGATTTATTAGAATCGTGGTTTCGAGCACATACAGTCTGCAGACTCAGTTCAGACGGAGTGGATTCAGCTGAATGATGATACAATCGTAAGTGTAGATTCTGTTTCCAGAGTATACACAATGGGGGAGATACAAGTCCACGCATTGAGAGACGTTTCTTTTGATATCAAGAAGGGAGAGGCAGTCGGTATCATGGGTCCCAGCGGCTCAGGCAAGACCACGCTGCTGAATCTAATTGGTGCACTCGACCGCCCAGATTCCGGCCAAGTAAGAATCGATGGTGTCAACATCACGGAGATGGACGAGAAGGAATTGACGATTGTTAGGAGGAACAAGATTTCCTTCGTGTTTCAGTTCTTCAACCTCCTGCCAGTCCTGTCCGCCTACGAAAACGTAGAGTTGCCGCTACTGATTAGCGGTGTGGATGAAGAGTTAAGGAAGAAAAGGGTCGACCATCTCATCAACTTGGTCGGCTTGGCAGATAGAGCTGAACATAGGCCAGATGAACTCTCAGGAGGAGAACAGCAACGGGTCGCCATAGCAAGAGCCTTGGCGAAACCACCGGGTGCCGCCAGCTCCGTGGTCGTCCTTGCAGATGAACCAACGGGCGACCTGGATTCGGCCACAGGCGAGGAGATCATGAGAATCCTAATTGACCTGACAAAAGGTGAGGGAGGCACTCTTATCTGTGTCACCCATGACCCAGATGTGGGGGAGAAGATGGACAGAGTTCTGAAGATGAGGGATGGAAGAATAATCGATTCATGAGGGTGCGTTGTTGGCAGCAGTTCCAGTAGGATACGAAGCGTTTCACAGTCTTAGACGCAAGAGCGTCACGCTGCTATGTTTCCTGCTAACAGGTACCATGATAATGGGAATCGCAGTTTATGTCGATTCCTACTCAGTCCATTATTGGGACGAAGTAATGGATGTGGGAGAAGTCTCGATGTTCATAGACGGAAACGACGTAGATAGCATAATCTCCAGCGTGCGCCAAACTGATGGCATCTCGGAGGCGGTTCTACTAAGAGAGGCTTCGGCGTATGTGTACTATGAGTATATGGGTGAAGAGATGTGGGACCATTTCCGTGTCTGTGCACCTACGCAGGAGTATTTTGACACATATCCTGGCGTGTTTAGCATCACGAGAGGAAGGTTCCCCCAGAACGAATCTGAGATTGCAGTTTCAGCCGTTGTGGACGATTGGGAATGGGTGAACATCACACTCGGCTCAGAGATTGGCTACTCAGGAATTGAACAGACTGACAGACGGAACGTGACCGTGGTCGGTATGTACACAATTGGTAGGTTGGGAGCGGACGAATGGTATTCATACTACTACGCCAACTGGATGGCAATAGTCGTTCCTAGCTTGCTGGATCAAGACTCTGAGATGGCAAGCATCCATGCCAACGTGGACCGGTCGGGGGTCACGCCCTTTAATGCTGGAGGGTCTCTTGCATACCTTACGGGCATCGCTGAGGCCATAAGGTCCCTTGACCCATTCTACACTCCACAGAACCCTTGGTCTCGCTACTATGTCACCAACTTCTTGGAGTCAGCAGTCTATTCTTACATCGCTTGGCAGACAAGCACCAGGCTGATGCAGTTGTGGCGCGCAGCCCCCGTTATCCTGCTGATTCTGATGGTCAGCTTTCTGGCTATCAGACACAATGTGAACGAAAGAAGGTACGAGGCGAACATGCTCATGGCTCGGGGAGCCTCAGAAGGTGATGTGAACAGCATTGTCAACCGAGAGATCGGCATGGTTGCTGTGGTATCTTGTGGGGCTGGTCTGCTCTTGGGCTTGTTGGTAAGTAGGATTGCCCTTGGGGCCACTGGATTCTTTCAGTTTGACGCTTCTCTGATGATAAGTGAGCCGTGGCTAATCACACTTGAGTCAATCATTCTTGCTCTCGTCACTGGAACCTTGTTGCCAGTTCTAACCCTCATTGCATACCGTCTCGTCTACTCGACAAAGAAGACTGTCGAAGCAGGTGGCGGACGACTGAGCAAGGTATCTCGAGGACTGACCCTCGTCAGATGGGATGCACTAATCGTTATTCTCGCATCCCTTCTGATGATTGCAATGTACTCCGGTGGGTCTGAGATTCAATCCAACCCCATCCTTGGATTCCTAGCTTCGATTACTCCCTTGCCGCTCTTTCTGGGCGTTGCGAGCCTCGTCATAAAAGGAGTACGAAGAGGAGCCCACATCATATCAGGAGGCCTAGTGCGTTTACTGGGTGAAGTACCCGCGTTTGTGGGTGTGCGCAGGATTGGGAAAGAGGCATCCTCGGCGGGTCCGGCGATTATGGTCCTAGTCCTAGCCATTAGTCTTGCGTGGAATAGCGCTGTGGTTGATAGCACGCTTCCAGTCACCAATGTCAACCAAGCCAGATTTGCGATGGGCGCAGACGTCACTTTCGAATTGAACTCCGGCAGCATTGACCTTTGGGATGAGTTTCTTGAGAACGTGACGCAGCATGAATCAATCGCCTCTGCATCTCAGGTCGACGTTGCCACACTCTTTCTGGCCGACGAGTATGGAAGCACAGCCTTCTTTGTGGCAATCGACCCGACAGAATACGCAGAGATTGGATACGATCACCTCGGGTTGCGCCTTAATGAGTCGGACTTGGATGAATACCTAATAGACTTGGAGAATGACCCATCTGGTGTGATTATCACCAGCGACATAGCTGAAAGCTATGGTCTTGAGGAGGGCGATCTAATCCGTGCCTTCGAAGAGTGGGACTCGCCCCAAGTCTATGAGTTTACAATAATAGGAATCGTGCCTGCTATTCCTGAGCTGCTTGAGAGACAATCTCAGGGCAGAAGCGGTGGAGGACCCATATTCTACGAAGACTATATTGTGCCCCCACCTGGACCCTATCCTTGGTATTCGCAATGGGGATTCGGAGAGAGAAGGGCGTGGGTCCACCGAGACGTAGGAAGAGTCCTATTCAGCAATACAACCTATCTTGACCACTATTGTGTTGTGAGCACGACCCCTGGAGCCAATGGAACCGCTATTGCGGAGGGTCTCCTGAGCACTGGTGGAAATAAGGTCATCGTAGATGGAAGATGGGGTTCTGTGGACTTTGAGGTGTCACACTATCTAAGTCAAGTCGTGTATCACATAGATAGGTCTCTGGATACTATGCTTACCGCAGTCACTGTAGGAGTCATTGTTGGAGCTTTCACAATCTACGCTGTTGAGGGGGTCCGCTCCAGAAGGAGAGAGATCGCTCTCCTGAGGTCTATGGGAGCCACAAACTCGCTCATAGTGAAGGCCCAAGGTGCCGAACTGCTTGTGCTGCTAAGTCTGAGCGTTCTTCTCCTGGGAGCCTATGCTCCACTGTTCTTGGCCAACTCTCTCCTGACTGCAGTAGGGACCTATGGGTCATGGTCCTACTTCTTCCCAGTTGTCATCTTCCCCGTCTTTCCGTGGCCAATGATGGTCACCGTGTTGATTTTCTTTGTTGTGTCCATTACCCTCTTCATCGCCGCCATAGCAGCCTTCTCATCAAGAGTTAGCCTCTCTGCAGCTCTCAACGCAGCTTGGGCTGAAGCTGGTCCGTACGGAGGTGACCTCTAGTGTTCCTTGTGTCAAGGCTGATGTCAAAGGCACCTCAGGTCGCGGCCACGATTCTGATATTCTCACTCTCTGCCGGAGTTCTTGGGGGCATTCTGTTTTACATGGACAGTGCAAGCCCGTATGTCCTTGGCGAACTCACACAAGATATCCCGGTGGACATGTATGTTGGCTTCAGACCAAGTTTCTACAATCAGAATGAAACGACGGTTGACGATATACTCTCTGTACTTGTGAGTCAACCGGCAGTATTGGACACAGAAACTCTGGCTATACTTGAAACCTACTACTGGGAGTCTGAGGACTGGAGAGATGCTTATCGAGTGAACATCGGAGTGAATGAGTCGTTCTTTGAAACGTTCTCAGAGGCAATTGATCTTCTAGAGGGCAGTGCTGAGCTCAACTCCACAACATGCCTCGTAGAACGTGGAAGAATGACTAGACAGGGACTTCAGCTTGGTGACAATGTGACAGTTTCAGTTGAGGCCTACAATGAAACTGGCGGATGGTATGAGGTTGAGCAAAACTACACAATTGTCGGCACCTTTGCCACCACTCTGTTCATGTATTCCTACGAGTGGGGTGCTCCTTTGTCGACTTCGCTATTCATGGTCACATCTATAGAAGGAATAGTGGAGCGTTTCCAAGAACTGGGCACTGAATGGTACGGTATACGTATGGAGATTTGGACGACCGTTGACCACTCAATTATCTATGAGCCGGATTCCATAGGAGCAATGGAGGACTTGGAACATTGGATAGAGCAGAGGACTCTCCCCTTCGCCTCTGTAACGAATTTCGCACTGATCTCTGCAGTTTATGAGTTCGTGGCTTGGGGGATAAGCATGAGGGCAATTGCTCTAGCGTTCTCCATTCCCACAATAGTTATGGCAATCATATTGGTTCAGTACAATTCCAATCTACTCGCAGATGAAAGACGTCGTGACGTAGGAACTCTGAAGACACGAGGGTCTTCAGGATGGCAAGCGTTTCGATGGATTCTAAGTAGCGCCCTTACAACAGGGATCATCGGTGGATTAGGAGCCATTCTGGTTGGAGGACTCTCTGCCGTTCTTTCTGGCACTGTGAAAGAGTTGTTGTCTTTCGACCTGACGCGCCTCTCGGAATTCACCCTACTACTACAACCAGAGGCCGTGATTGCAGTATTCATGTTCTCATTTGCAGTGGGATTCCTTGTTTCTCTACCTTCTGCAGTGAAGGCACTTCTCATGACTGCAACTGAAGCGCACAGTATCATCGAAAGCCAAGCCTTGCTTGAAACAGAAAGCATGGGAACTCCTGCCTACGAGCTCGTTGCTTTAGGAATCACAGGATATCTCCTATCACCCCTGCTGGTGGCCTTCAGATACATTCCCTTGAGTACATTCGGTTCTTTGATGTTTGCCGCTATTGTGATTCCAATGCTTGGAATATTCATAGTCGCCTTCACGCGTCTGTTGTCGAGACCGACGGCACGCATCAAATCAAGGGTCCTAGCCAGGATGAAGAGCAAGTCGCTGCAATCGGGATCAAGAGTAATCTCCGGGAATCTTCGTTTATTCAAGAAGAGCGAGTCGTTGGGAGTGATGTTCATTGCCATGGTATTTACGGCCGGCATCTTCTCGTCCCTATCGGCCCACACTGCCAGCACGCATTTGAGGGACGTACTCTACTTCGAAACGGGTGCAGACATCAAGATTGAAGTCAAGACCTTG
>JAEORS010000078.1:0-8185 GCA_016840795.1 Candidatus Thorarchaeota archaeon
GGCCCCTTGAGGGAATTAGTCGAGGCTGCAATTGCAGGTCTGTCTAAAGAGGTCGGCCGGGAACCGAGAGAAGTCGATTCCCATCACAATGAAAGCCGGTAACTATAAGCATGTGTTCTGCGGCCATGGCTAGGAGACGTGATACAGCCATGCAAATAGAGTTCACGATTGAGCTCCTCGACCTTGCCGTCTTCTTCGTCGCTATACTTTATGCGGTGCTCGTACTCACAATCGCAGACCTTGCTCGGCGGAAGTTCAACCTTAGGCTCGAATTCACAAGAAGGATTATCCATCTCTTCGCAGGTGCGGCAATCTGGACCGTTCCTTACTTTCCTCATCCGTGGGTCGCCACCTTCGTTGGACTCGCCTTTGTCATAATGCTCAGTTTCGCCAACAATGAACGATTCAGCAGGTTCTTCGCGGCCATGGCACGACCCGAAGACTTGGAGAATCAGAGTGTACGGGGTCCTCTCTGTTATGCAGTGTCGATCACTATTCTTACAGCCATTTTCACGTTCACCGGCTATGAGAGATTGTACTTCGTCGCAGCCGCCGCGATCCACATAATGATGTTTGGCGACGGAATGAGTGCGCCAATCGGAATCAGGTACGGAGCTGACTCGAGCAGAATCATACTCGGATCAAAGCGAAGTCCTCAGGGTTCGGCTGCATTGCTAGTCTTTGGATTTCTCGGAGCAATCCTAGCCTTTTGGTATTTCGGAGTTTTGACCTACGGTGTCTTTGTCCTAGCAGGCGAGATACAATGGGCTCCGATAGTCATTCTTGCCTTGATAGGAGCTATCACCGGAACATTGGTTGAGTTGGTAAGTCCGAAAGGAACTGACAACGTGTTCTTGCCACTTGCCAGCTGTGTGGTGATTCTTGTCACAGGAATGTTTCTGGGCGTGGTAGTCTTCTGATACTATCGCCCTCGCTCTACAATTAATCGATAGTAGTAGACGAAACCGGCGGTGTCACTCTCGCGTAGAATGCGGACAACTTGTCCAGGCTTTGCGCCCAGGACCTTGGCTGCTGGATCATCCCTATGGATTCGAGGTAACTGGGACTTCTCGATTCCGTAGTGTTCTAAGACCAAATTCACCTCTTCTACGTCCGCAATGACATGTGCAGGAACGAGCTCATGCCCGAATAGATCGAAGGATGCGTAGCCACCTTCAACCAGCTCTACTCTAGACTGGCGAGCTAGTTTCTTTGCCGCGGGAGTGACCCTGGAACCTCCCACTAGCATTCCTTCTTGGGCACCTGCCTCCTCCATGTCCTTGGTCAGCTCTCTCACCACAGCTACGCCGACGACTTTCGGCTCCTTGAAGACCCAGAGCAAGGACCTAACCGTTACATCATCGGACTCTCTCGTAGGAAGCATAACATACTTGTCGTCATATTCGAGGAGTTCTTCAACTGTATAGCCTCTCAGTGTGAGAAGACCCCTCGTTTTCAGAATCAAGCTGGGAAGTTCAACCAAAATCCAAACACCCGAAGATGTAGTCCAATCCGGAGCGTTTGTTATAAAGATTCCCAAAAGAATCACTTGGTCAAATGAACGAAATTGGCGTGACTCTCTACCATAGCCATTCATGAGCTTACAACAAGTCGGTAATAATACACAGAACCAGCAGTTTCACTTTCTCGCTCAATTCGAATGACTTGCCCGGGCCTTGCTCCAAGTACCCTTGCCGCTGGGTCGGACCTGAGAATGCGCGGAATCTCGTCACGTGTGATTCCATAGTGGTCCAAAAGCAGATTCACTTCAACCTCGTCCGCAATGCTATGGGGTGGGACAAGCTCATGAGAAAACAGCTCAAATGAGGCGTAGGTCCCCTCAACCAGTTCGACACCAGTTTCCACAGCAAGCTTCTTTGCTGCTGGGGTGAATCTCATTCCCCCAACTATCATGCCCTCGTGAGAAGCAGTTTCTTCCATCCTCTTGACAAGGTCTTTCACAATCGCGACTCCCACAACTCTTGGTTCTTTGAATATCCAGACTAGTGACTTGATATTACCGGCTTTAGTGTGTTTGACAGGATACATCGCATAGTTGTCTTCATACTCAAGTAGTTCATGAACATGATAGGATCTGAGATTCAGCAAGTCTCTCGTCTTCAGTATGATGCTGGCCAACTCTACCATGAGGAACCTTCCCAGAAGCTCTACGCGTCGGCGCATCTAGTCAGCATATAAACATTGCCAACTGACCGCACGAACTGCGGGCCTAATCCTCATACAAACGCATGGGTTGGTTACAGCAAACTAGCGTCCCGACCCCAGATTTCTCAACCTTCACAACTTGCTGACATATGTCGCAGACGTAGATTGCTCCTTCCTTTGCCATACAATCAGTACTCCAAGAATGTTGGCCGCTCTACGACCCGGACACGTTTTATGGTTTTCTGAAGGCACCAAACTGAGTCCCGCCAAATGCCGGTGAATTCATAGGCAATGCACTTATACGGCAGTACAGTCATGCATTGGCGAGGTAAGAGGCGATTCTAGTGGCCGGGCTTACTAAAGGAATGATTGCTGACGTCAAGAAGAAGAAGGCGATTACACTTCCTGAGGCCTTCTTCGGTAATCCAGATCTCAAGGACATGAGAGCCGCGATGGTAATCTACTTTGAGAGGTCTGGAGAGATACGGCTTATCCCCATGATGAAGGAGGGTGGAGCGCGTGTCAGGTTGGAGGTCGAAAAAGTGAATCCGGCCTTAATGCAAACAATGACTCAGCTGTTCAAGCAGCACGATTTGAAGGTCCTCTTCACCACAGGGTTCTGCTTTGAAGAGAACCGGTGCGTCTATGAAGTCTACTTCGCCGCCGACGAGATTAGAGAGAAAGAGCCCACAATTCGCCAGACTATTGAGAGCATTCCTGGCCTATATGACGCTGAATTTGAGATTCTCGAGATTGGAGTGGAGTGGTAGAGTCTAATCCACCTTGATCAGAAACCTGCAATCCCAGATGAGGCCAAGCAGCATCATCCTACAGGATTCGAAGGGCGACATTCTCCTTGACTGCCATGTCGACAAGTTCTAGCTTGATCTTCAGAAGGGTTTCAAGATACCCCTGAATGAATGGCGCAGGGTAGTACGGACTGCCAATGACAATCAGGTCGTCATGCATTTCGAATGAGCCCCACCCGTAGTCCTGCAATAGACCGATGATCAGCTCCCTGCTCTCAGCATCCTTGGGATCGCCCCCTCGGTATAGTCGAACGACATCCGATACTGCGGCCTGACTCCCAGCTGTCACGCCAAGCTCATATTGATCTGAAGGTGTGAGCTTGGAGAAGAATAGGGATGTCATGGTTTCGGACTCAAGTGCAGCTCTGAAGCCACTCACATAGAGTCCACGCTCATTCCACTTGTGGACTGAGTAGTCTAAGAACCAACGTACAGCGTCTTCTATCAGCTGAGCTCTCGACCTACCAACTCTTTCATGGACGAGTTCATCGATTCGGCTGACCAGGGCTTGACTCATCGTGACACTAATGATCTTCTTCTTGAGTAGGTCGGTAATCTCAGACAGTCTTGCATCTTCAGCAGCGGTTCGCTTCGTCTTGCCCTCCAGTCTGGATTTCTCTTTCATTAGGACGGATTCTTCAAATCTGAGCGACAAACCCAAGTAACCTCCGATTGCCCTTTCGAACCAGATATTCTACACATTCATATTGTGTATTCACATCTACGGGGTCTTGATAGTTCCACATCCAACCAAGTATATGAACCCTTTGGGAGGTGGCTCTACTCCAGCATTTGTACACAGAAACCTTAATCATAGAGCCACCAAGGGAACCCCAGAGTTGTGACTCATGGAATACTGTGAACTTTGGCTGGAAACAGACAACAGTGAGTTTCGAGTCGCCCTACTGGTCCCTGATGGCTTTGAGATTCCGGAGGGATTCGGTCTCCTCAGGGCATCAGACCCTTCTGGAAAGATGCTCTATGTGTCCAAATGGTATCATGGGATCTTGAAAGCTAAGGACCACATCAATGAAGCAGCACGATTCTATAGCGATCGCTCAGAGAAGTTCCTCTTCTTCAGAGAGATAAGACCAGCCAGTTCGGCATAGCCCAGATTCGACTTCTTACTATGACGAGGCAAAAAGGAAGGTGGAGGGGTGGCTTGCCCCTCTGTATTGCGCGGCTATGGCCATGGAACTCCAAGGCCAACAAGTGCCGGGTTAAGGAAGATGATGACACCTATCCCAATTGCGGCAAGACCAATCAAGACAATGACAGGTGTTGCAGCAAAGACCCTCCCAATGAGTTGAATCAGCTTAATCAGAAGACCGCTAAGCAGATACACCACCGCAAATATGACGAAGGCTATGACGGCCATCCACTTGAAGGAGATAACCTGTGTTACGATTTCGCCAATAAAGGGGTCTCCCGCCATGGGGGCGAGAAATCCATACAGTGTGAAGGTCCCAAATAGCGCCAATCCCAACGACAAGAGCAAGGCAATTGGAAACTTCGATAACAGTCTCATGCTCAGCGCGAATCCTGCTAGTATGAGGACCCCGGCAACGATGATTGCGTCAGGGTTAGCTGCGTATACCACGTAACCCACACACATATCCAATATGCCGACAAAGAAGCCTAGGTATGTGCTAATAGCCACGAGGCCATCGAAAATCGTGCCAAGAAGCGGAACTGGGTCTGTGATGTTCTCTAGCAACCAAGCGGCCGCCAGAACACCGGAACCGATGAGCACCCAGGCCACAACTTGGTCATTCTGGAAGAAGGCCACTATCTCATCGAGAGTGAGGTCTAAAAACTCCAATTGAAGCATGGTCTACACCTCTTGCTTACTGAAACGAGGGTTCACATCGTTTCTAAAAAACCTATTCTCACGCAATCTCGAGTCCCAATATTGCCGATGCAAGCATGAACGAAATACAGAACAACAGTCCACAGACCGCACCCACAATCACAGGTTTCCGACCGTCGACCATTCGGACATTCAAGTATCCCGTGGCCAGAGTTGTAATCAAAAGAGTAACGAACAGAGGAGCTATGTCCACAATCGCCAAAGTCTCTGGCACGAAGATGGAACCTCCGCCAAGGAGCGAACCAATGAAGAGGAAGGGAGAAAGGGCTGCAAGAAGCCCCAGAACTGCAGAACTCGTTATGCTAAGCAAGTAGACCTTGAGCCTCTGAGCTGCAATGATGGACTCCTGTTCCTTTGCAACAGACGACCGTTGAATGAGCCGTGTGGCTATCCGTGAAACCCTCTCACCTGCTGCCATGGCGGACGCTTCACACATGATGGGAATCATTCTGAGAAGATTCGCGACTCGCTGACCTTTTGCCAGTTCAGCGGAAATCGAGAGGGCCTCCTGCATACTCTTTCCACCCCAGTAGATGGAATTGATTGCAGGATCTATCAGACGACGAATCTCAGGACCAGTATCCTCCCGAAGTGCAGGAATGGACACCTCAAGTGTGTCTCCAGACCTGAGCCGCTCTCCCATCAGGATCAGTAGATTCAGGAACTCATCATACTCTTCTATGATCTCAGATTGAGTAGGTTGAAAGACTCCTGTCTTGCTGGGTCTATCGAAATACGTTGAGAAACGACTTGAGAATCTTGACTTGAGGAGAGCGTTCATGGCAATGAAGAGAGGTACTAGCAACAGGACCATTAGGTTTGTCGCGTACCCAGAGATGGACACGGCAAGAGTCAACATAATGGGGACATAGGTTGCTAGGGCTGCAACAACAAGAAGTCTGCTTTCCAGCTCTAGGTTTCTTTGGCGAAGTGTCATGTCGGCTTCAAATGACTCGCCTGAGAGAAGATCAAGTAGGTCCGTCTTCTGTTCCAAAGAGGACAATATGCCCATGATGTACCTTCGCAAATCGTCTGAAGGCTGCTTCTTCGCGAATTCTGACAAGCAAGTCTCAGGTGGTACACCATCATTGATTCTGCGAATCATCCCCTTGAAGACTTTCGACAGATAGGGATGCCCCGACTGAGCCACCATTTCAATGGCATCGAAGATTGTACCTTCGGACTGGAACACCAATACAAACTGCTCGAAGACAAGGTCCGCTTCTTCAGATAGGCTAAGCTTGTGGCTGTTCATCTTCGACACAGGATAGGAAACCACGGCGTAGTAGGAAACGACGGCCATCAGAAGAGCCAAGGGCAGAGCAATGATGATGTGCACCTGCGAAAGAATCATTGCCGTCAGTGCACCAATAGCCACTAAGAAAGAGGACAGATAGGCGGCGGAGGCTACTCCTTGGATGGTGACATGCATGATCGGTTCCAGGAATCCCACTGCCTTCGACAATTCCCTGTCATTCTTACGGGCGCCCAGAGCTGAGAAGACAGGAATCCTTGAACTGATTCTGCAGAGACTCTCATAGAACACCGTTCCAGTCCTCTAGTAGCTTGGCACGTTCCTCATCTCTTAAATTCCCCGCTACTAGTGGCATAGAAAAAAGAAGAGAGGAGCCCAGGGCTCCAAGGATGATTCTACGAAGCCTTGGGAATCAAGTATGTTCTATCTACGTCGGACCAACACGATGACTCCAACGACACCGACACCTAGAATGAGGAGGAAGAATCCTCCACCTCCGGCTAGGCCGGCCAGGTTAGTGTAGGCCACGTAGACGGGATCTTGTTCTATTCGTAGTCCGTTCCACTCAGGGAAGGTTACTCCGTACCACCACTGGCTATTGTGGAAGGCAGTGCCTGCGTGGGCAACTAGGTCAACCGGACCTGTGTACATTGCCCGTACCTGAGCTGATAGACCATATGCCATGTGGGCAAACAGCCACACCGACAGAGGAGCCTGCCATGCAATCAACAGGAAGTCACTGGCTCTTGCACCCAGCAGAGTGTTGAGCGCAGTTTCCGAAGTTGATGCGGTTGTCCAAGGATCTGTTGACTCGTTGACTAGGGCATATTCTCTACCGAGGCCGATGTCGAACGCCCTTTCGTCATCGTTTCCAACTTTGATTGCTATGTCGTCATCTAACGGAGTTGTGGAAGTTGGTGCAGCGATGGTGTTGCCATCTGTTGCACGCGTCACAGTGTACCTTGACGTGATTATCGATAGGTAGTGAACCGCTGTTATCTTCATAGATGGGATCAACAGCTCTGAGGGCTCTACTGGGAATACTCCCAACCACATCGCCCCCCTGACTTGACCTATCGTATACAGAGTCTCAGCATGTACTTGTCCGGTGTCGTCTATGCTGATGTCATACTGAATGACAATCTCACTGATTAGCACAGTGAGAATGGGCCAAATCAGAGTTGTTGCGAAATCGGACTCATTCGCTGCAACAATTCTAGCCGGGAGATTCGTGTATCTCATGCCAAAACGATAGTGATTCTCACCTAGCTTGGTTGCCGGAATCGGCTCCACGCCAGGAGTGACCGCAGGCCATGGGTTGTCGTTTGCCACTGGCACTACGTACCAAGCAGGCTCGTTGCCAACATCTGGCAGGTCGTTGCCGCCATATGTTTCGTTATGAGCCAAGAGGAACGCAAAGATAGCACCGATGAAGACCTCTTTATTCCCTGGCGTCTTGTAATGCATGCCGAAGAGCTGGTAGGGCACGATAATCTCGCTGCCGTTGTCATTGATCTCGTTAAAGGCAATCAAGAATGCTGAGAATTCTCCAACTCCAACATATGATGTTGTTAGAGTTGCGTTACTATCACCTGATTCCACGAAGATGCTGGAGTTGGTCCAGTACTCTTCGCTGAATGTGTGACCAAAGACTGTCACCTCATCGCCAGCCTCCCATGCCAGTGCGCTCGGCATGAGTGCTATCGGCAGGACTAGCATATACAAGACCCAGATTGAGAAAAGACGTTTCTTGTGGTCGCGCATCATCAATCTCCAGACATCAATGGATGGTATGAATTTAAAGAGAGTTTTGTGATGAATCAACACGCTTCTAAGTGACAGTCTAGTCAAGGTAGTCTGTAAGCGTGGTCTGAGTTGTGAACTCCTTGTAAATCTCGCTAACCTTCAGCCAGCGGTCTACTGGGTTTACCAGTCTGGTTCCGATATGTTCAACTGCTTCCTCGAGTTTGGAGAACTTCCTTCCTCTCTTGGACAGGGCTCTTCTAGCAATCTCTCTGAAACGCCACACACCAAGAGGAACCCATCTGTGAGGATCTATCTCCATGAAGACAATGACGCCCGCCT
>JAEORS010000079.1:0-7985 GCA_016840795.1 Candidatus Thorarchaeota archaeon
GAAGCCATCTCCACTAATGATCTTTGGTGGGGCGTCTTGGCCTCTGCAGATGAAAGCTGGAAGCTCGACGACATCAGCTACCTGGTAGAAGAAATCGTGCGTGCAGCGCAGGTCGAGTTCCCACATATCGAGTTGGTGAGTCCAAAGCTAAAGTACGGATTGAAAATGATGAATGCTTGGAGAAGGCTTACACGCCGGGCACAACTCACAGCCGCGGAGTTTCTCCTGAAGGAAGTCATGACCTGGTTAGTCACCGGTTACAAGATGACGACCCAAACCCGAGCACCTTAGCAGCCTTTTCAGTCAGCAGGCCCAAGCGCCGTCTCTAGCTATCATCAATCCCGCATAGATACTTGGCTATCTTCTTCCTTTCATCAACGTCGTACTGCTTCAGTATCGCAACGTCCTCCATCTGAGGACTGCCTCCACCATGAAGTCCGGCGACTGCCATCACTCCTCCGATTGAGGAGCATAGGACATCTGAGAGAGCTCTGAAGAGCCTATAAACGTCCTCAGAGGAAACATCCTCCTTTCGCTTGATGTATTTCTGGAGCATTGGACCAATCTCATCATCAAAGAAGTCACTCTCGAGAGGCAGTGTTGCTGGGAGCCCTCCTGACAAATCAGCGAGAATCTCAAGTTCGTGGTAGTAATTCTTTCCAGCATGCTTTCTGCCAACATTGCAGAAGACAGGATCTGGAATCATTGTCCCAGAGTCATCTCTTGTTGCCTTGTGCGCAGAAGCAATTCCCGCCGCGCTGACCAACTCACCGACACTGATCAAGTCAGCAATCTTGGACTGCACATGCTTCTTATCCTCAATCCCATTGTACTCGCTTACTAGAGCACTCAAACCAATGATAATATCCGTACTTGCCGGTTTGCATCCGGTGTAGCTATGTCGGTGATAGAGTGCAAATAACAGAGCGGCCCATCCCCCAAAAACGTGTTCTCCTTCAAAGCCACTCAGGAAAACACGGTCATTAGGAACGAATACATCGTCAAAGATAATGAAATTCTCGACATCACCGACCTCGCCATAAGGACAAGGGACCTCCTGACGCCTGAACTTCGATGCTCTGGTCACTAGCTTCACTCCATCCCAATCACCTGGAACTGCAAAAGCAACCGCATACTGGTCCTCTTCTTCAGTCAGAAAGCGTGTCGGGAGAACAATGAGTTCTTCAGCTACTGCAGCAGCCGTGATGTGATTCTTTGCCCCACGAACCACAATCCCGTCATCACGATGCTCCACGACCCGTAGGTAGAGGTCGGGGTCCGACTGCTGATGTGGCCTGAGGGCTCTGTTTCCTTTCGGATCGGTCTGTGCACAGGTTGCCACAATATCATTCTCTTGCCAGAACTTCAGATACTCAAGGAATCTCTGATTGTAGGGACGGCCTGTCATCGTTTCTGCACGGTGAGCGATCACAGAAAGAGCATTCATAGCATCAATTCCCATACATCGAAAGACGCACCCTCCGCAATAACGGCAGAGTCTCCGGGTCATCTCCTGCTTCTTCAGAAGGTCGTCCACTGTCTGGTGGATGTGTGTGAATCGATTGATGGTTTTCTTGCTAATGTGTGACTTAGCTGTAAGCAGCTCGCTGAATTCAGGTTCCTTCACTCTATCAAGTGTCTGTGAAATCGTCCCGATGACTCCTTCTAACCGAGGATCATCTCGTCCCACATTCTCGCCGCCTATGAAGATGTTGGGCTTCATTCCATGTAGTTTCTTCCGGTAATCCTCTCCAGTCTTCATAATTGCTCACTAGTGCCATGAGTCGTAACTGCTACTTAACTTCAACGAATCTTCTGAACCGGTGCCGCCGGTAGCTAGTCCACTGCGTTGATGCATCAAGACCATTCCATCTATCCTTGCCATATAGGATTCTCAGGCCCCAAATAACAGGCCAAACGCTGGTATCAGCCGGCGAGAAAGCCAAAATGCGATGCTTTCCGCGGCCCCCTAGCTCGCTTTCCGAAGACTTTTATGTGGGACCGATAGGAACCACGAAACATATCGGCCTAGGTGAATTTCATGGCAACATCCGGAAGCAATGGACGACTCCCTGCTCTTCTTGTAATAGTGCTGATCGTTGCTGCAGGCTCATTCGCCGCTATTGTCTTTCTGCAAACGCCGACTGAGGGACCCTCGGTCAACGTCATAGGAAGTAGTGGCACAACTCGTACAGTCACATTAGGCGAGCTGCAAGCGATGCCGGCTGTCGAACGCACTGGCTCTTTCGAGAACTCCTTCGGAAACATACGTGGTCAGGGAGAGTACAAGGGTGTTAGGATTGTTGACATCATAGAGCTGGTTGGTGGAATGAGCGAAATCGAAGTGGTCATAGTCAATGCCACTGATGGATATAATCAGGTCTTCACTTACCACAATGTCTATCCAGATGCATCGAACTACAGCATCCAGGGAGATATGGTTCTGGCCTATGAGTATAACCAGACCATCATTCCAGATTACGAAGATGGTCCTAGATTGATGTTTCTCCCAGAGGATGGACTCTTCTCAAATGATGATGCCAACAAGACAATGGACCCACAGTTCTTCTCAGGCGCAGCTGGTCCAAAACTCGTGAGCAACGTGGCAGAAATCATCATCACTGATCGCCCTGAGGCACCAATCCTGGATGTTTCAGTTGGTGGTTCCACGAAGAGCTACACCCTCTCTGGAATAATGGGGTTGGAAGCTATTTCGGGACTCGGCGGATACAAGAACCGCGTTGGTACTCTTGTAGGTCCATCAGACTTTGAGGGCGTCGCCATGTTGACTCTCTTGAGTGATGTTGGCATCCTTCCGGCGAACTATGAGCTGGTTGCGGTTGCGAGTGATGGTTATTCTGTCACCTATGGGCAGGATGTGGTTCAGGGTACCACAACGGGGTACAACAAGACAACAGGTGATTCTCTTGGAGAGATAGACTGCAACATGATTGTCGCCTACTATGAGGAAGGCGAGCCAGTATCTGGCGACATTCCCCTACGAATAGCCTTCATCAATGACGAGGGCCACCTAACCGATAGTTTCCTCTGGCTGCGAGAAGTAGTGAACATAACAATCAGAGACTTGGGAGCCAAGATTCTCACTGTGAAAAGAGGAGAAACACTCCAGAGCTACACTCTCCTTGAGTTGATGGACATGCCATTCGTGACAGGAAATGGTGGCTACAAGAAGTCATCGGGAACCATAGTTGGGCCCTACGAGTACACAGGCGTTGTAATCGAGTACCTCCTGAATCAGACTGGGACTCTGCCTGTTGAGTACACTGTTGAAATCGTCGCAGGTGATGGATACACCACCTACTACAACAAGAGCCAAGTTGATGGATGGTTTGAGGCGTACAATGCAACAACAGGTGACCCTGTTGGAGGGCAAGAGTGTCAGATGATTCTGGCATACTACGAGGATGGCCAACCTGTTCCAAGCGGAGGACCACTTCGAGTTGCCACACTGAACGCTGACGGATACGTGACTGACGGCCATTTCTGGGCAAAATACGTCGTCAACATTACCTTAATCGACGAGGTAGAACCTTGGCAGTTGGAATTGCAGGGAGTTCAACAGTGGAACATGACACATGACGTGTACTACTGTCTGGCATCTTGTCCCCATCATCGGACAGAGATTACACGGAACGGTAGCATTTACGCGGGAGTCCCACTCTGGACAATCATAGCGTCAATCGATGGAGGAGAAGACACTCATTACACCTTCAACATCTCCCTTGCAGTTTCAGGTTACAACGTCACCATATTCGATGGTGCTGGAGGAATGACAAACTTCACATCAGTCGAACTTGCTGGCAACGATGATATCCTCATCGCAGGTTGGGCCAATGAAAGTCTTCTCGAGTCACCTGATTGGCCACTAAAGCTAGTCACTCCATCAGGAGCTGTGCTGGGCAATGTCGTCGAGATTGAAATGTGGGGATGGGAATAGTCAGAGGATACTCGCAGCAGCTGACCTGTGTCCGCTCGGGGTGATATGCCAATAGAAACGAGGGTAAGTTGAGAAAAATCATGGGCCTACTGGACGGCTTTCATGTAGATCTAGCAGGAGCCGATGGCAAGACTATTGCCACTGAGCGATTGGCGACTCTGGAATCTCTGCTCCACGAGAGCTTTGGAGAAATCAGTCTGGACTCTGCAACAAGACTCAGAAGCAAGAAGAATGTCGTTCTCCGTCTTGTTGTGCGGTCCCCGCTCCCTGAGGCCTATGAGAATCTAGTCACCAAGATGTTCATCTCGGACCGATACCAAAACGAGCTGGAAAGGCTTCAAGTCAGCCTAAGAGAGGGCCTCAACGTTCCCGAGATAATCGCAGCTAGGGACGGAGTCATTCTGATGACGTACATCCCAGGGGACCTCTTCGTCACGAGAATCAACCATACCTTTGACTCATATCTGGTTGACCAACTGGCACTCTGGTACTACCAATACCACGCCATTCATGAGATGATCAAGGGAGATCCGAGACTCAGGAACTTCATCTGTACCAATGAAGGTATAGTTGGGCTTGACTTTGAGGAGTCCCGGAAAGGTCACTGGATGTCTGATATTGGAGGCGTGGCAGCAAGCTTGCTTGATACTGACCCCATTGATGACATCAGAAAACGAAAGCTAGCTTGGCGATTCCTCACTAGTTACCTATCTTGTCGGTCCGAATCTCGATGTGAGGAAACAGACAGTCTGTTTGTCGACACAATAGCCAAGGCACTCAAACAGACCAATCATTGGAGAAAGGACGAGAGGATATTCGCTCTCTCCGAGCAAATCAGGGCAGAGGGTATCCCGATAGACTAGTCGCCGGGATCTTCCCCAACGTTCTTATTCCGGATTTCATTAGTGATATGCACAGGCAAACATATCAGTGTGACTCTCGATGTCCAGGCAGAAGATAACAACAGTTTTAGTCATTGCGATAGTGCTCTCTAGTACTGCCGTGGTGGGTCTATCCTATCTTCAGATTGCAGTGCGAGAGGATGATGACCTCAACTTCTACGTCTTCGGAGACTCGCAGGGTTATCAGGGCGGAATCGAGCAGATAGCTGGACTGGCTAATCAGTATAGGCCTGATTTCGTGATTCACTGTGGAGACCTCACACCTTTTGGCCAAGAGGAGCAATATTCAGCTGTTTCAAAGGCATTGAACGCAATTGAAGTGCCTGTGCATATCACTCCAGGTAATCATGATATTCGACTAGGCGGCGGTTCTCGATATGTGGCCTATTTCGGCCATGCAAGATACTCTTACGACTTCGGCCAAGCTCATTTCACATTCTTCAATACGTCAGCAAATGATGTTACTGAGGAAGAGTTCAGATGGCTAAAGAACGATCTATCTCAAGCTCAAGCAGAATGGAAGTTCGTCTTCACCCACATCCCACCCTTTGATCCTCGAGTTGGCCATGAACACTCTCTGATGAATGAAACAACTTCATCCCGACTGATGGCATTGTTCAGCGAATACGATGTGAACACAGTGTTCACGGGGCATATCCACATGTACAACGTGAGCATCCGTAACGCAGTAAGATACGTGATTACAGGAGGAGCTGGAGCAAGTCTCTATGCCAATGCCTCAAACGGAGGAATACATCACTTCGTCAATGTCACACTCTCCAATTCGAATCTGATTCTTGAGATGGTACCCCTTCAATCGCCAGATCTTCCGCGCGATGCTGTGATAGTCAGGTCCACTGACGAAGATGTGACTCTCAGTGTGAGAGACCTTCAGGTGATGGCCGTTGTGGACGGATTCTCTTCTTTTCAGAATCGGTATGGTAATTGGAGATGCTATGGAGAGTATAGGGGTGTCAGAGTCTCAGACCTTGTCGATCTTGTGGGTGGAATGGACTCAGATGAAATCGTACGAGTGACATCCTACGACGGATTTGCTCAGGACTTTCATTGGAGCAACGTGTATCCAAATGCTAGCTGGTATTCAATACAGGGACACATGATCCTTGCCTTCGAGTACAATGGCACAGCAGTCCCAGATTGGTCCGATGGCATCCGCCTAGTCATGCTCCCTCCAGATGAAGGCTATAGTAACGAAGACTGTCTTTACACATCTTCAGCCGGGACTGGCTGTCATGTGTATGAGTCTGCGGGTGCTAGATGGGTCAGGTTTGTGTCTTATGTCGAGGTGATTCAGGGGTGATTGATGAAGAACCTCTGCTTTCGACACGCGATATCGTCACCATCGCCATTCTAGGTTCATTGGGGGGAGCACTCAGCACATTTGTAGGATATCTGGGCAATCTGATCAACCTCACACTGGGAGTACCGTTTGGAGCAGGGCAGTTCATGGCAGGACTTCATGTCTTCTGGATTGTTCTCATGCGCGTAATCGTGCCTAGGTCAGGTGTGGGAACTGCCGGAGGGCTTCTGAAAGGGCTAGTAGAGATGTTTACTGGGAGTACTCATGGTGTCGTCATAGTCATCGTATCGCTGATACAAGGCGCAATAGTTGATGGGGCAGCCTTCCTTGGCGGTAATCCCAAAAACAACGGGACAATCTCAAGACTGGTATGGTGGTTTGGCGCTGGAATCTCGTCGGCATCCAACGTCATTGTGTTCCAGCTATTATATTTCTCAGGAGTCCCCATTCTGTATATCGCGCTCATAGCAACTCTTGCCTTCTGCTCAGGTGTGATATTCGCGGGGTTCTTTGCTTGGGAGACCCTTGAATTCCTCAATGACACAGGAGTGATGTCGTATGCTTTCCTCACCTCGAGATCCCCCGCTCGAAGTCGTAGAAGCTTTGTTCTGCGTAATTTCCCTGCAATTGCGCTCGTGCTCTTTTTGACACTCGGGTCGACATTCTACGTAGTCACGGTTGCAAGAACATTCGCTGACCCATTCTCTTGTGAGGTAATGGGCTTGGTTGAGAGTCCCTACGTGTTCCAACCATCTGCATTCACCGGTCAAGAAGTTACAATCGAAGCTGAACTTATCGGAGCCTATACGCACATTCCACCAGCGAACTACTCTGGATATCTTGTGAGTACTATTCTATTACAGGCTCTCCCGCAAGAGGATGCCAGCAGTCTCCGAATAGTAGCGAGAGACGGATACACTGCCCTCTTTGACCTATACACAGTCATGAATGACCCCAGATTTCTACTGACTGAGGCAGATGATGGGCTATGGTTGATAGCAGGTGACTATGACGGGTCTTTGTGGGTAAGGATGGTGACCAGATTAGAAGTAGGCTAGGGAGATGCCATGCTGGAAGTCCGGAACCTATCCTTCTCATACGATGGACTGACCACTGTTCTTGATTCTGTTGAATTCAGACTCAGTCCTGGAGAAATAGTAGGGATGTTAGGACCAACAGGATCAGGGAAGTCCACTCTTGCCAAGATACTGTCAGGATTCATTCCTAGGGTCATACCTGGCACCTTCTCAGGTCAAGTCAAGATTAGCGACACGGATGTGACCAGCCTACCCCTCTCCGAGCTGGCAAGACACGTTGCATTGGTACAGCAAGACCCAGAAGGGCAGATCTGTACTCTGCAGGTTTCAGATGAGGTGGCCTTCGGGCCAGAGAACTACCTCCTCGAGGCATCTATCATAGGAGGCATGGTTGCAGACTCGCTAGAAGCTGTAGGCGCCGGTCATCTGAAAGACAGACCGACCTATGCTCTCTCAGGCGGCGAGAAACAGCGGGCCGTAATAGCAGCTATGCTTGCATGTCGACCGCAGTATCTGATACTTGATGAACCATCATCCAGCTTGGACCCAACTGGCGTCGCAAAGCTTCGAGAGGTCCTTCTTGCTCTGAAACAGGAGAATATCGGTGTCCTCTGTATTGAACATCGGCTGCCAACAGTCCTCCCAATAGCAGACCGGATTCTGGAGCTCAATGATAGCCGTCTTTCTAAATGGGATTCAGCGGTTAGCTCGCACCAAGAAGTGATTCAGAGTGAAGACACAAAGTTAGGCATAGGTCAGCCGATCAT
>JAEORS010000080.1:0-7818 GCA_016840795.1 Candidatus Thorarchaeota archaeon
AGATTTCGACCGAAGCCTCAGTGGCGTATAGCTTGGCCATCGTTGCCTCTTTGGTGCAAGGAATCCCCTTCTCGTACATTCTTGCTGCGGTTATCAGGAGAAGTCGAGAAACCCTCATCTTCGTCGCCATGTCTGCTATCTTGAACGAGATTCCCTCGAACCGAGAAATCGAACGCCCAAACTGCTCCCGTTCCTGGGAATACTCCACTGCCACTTGAAAGGGAGTTCTCATGCACCCAAGCCCCTCGGCTGCGATTCCAATGCGTTCAGAATCCAGTTCATCCATTAGGATGAGGAATCCCTGGTTGAGCTTCCCTAGAAGATTTTCGCGAGGAACCTTGACGTCTTTAAACTCCAAGTGAGATGCACGTACTCCCCTACGTCCCATCAGGCCAAAGTCCTGGATGACAGAGAAGCCCTTCCAATCCGTTTCCACAATAAAGGCGGACATACCACTACTGCTGTCAACATCGGGATTCGTTATTGCGAAGACCACAATCTGATCTGCAATGCTGCCGTTCGTGATGTAGCGTTTCTGGCCATTCAAAACCCAACACTGTGTGTCATCATCCCACACGGCCGAAGTTTCCATTCCGGCAGTATCGCTTCCGACTTTGGGTTCAGTGACTGCAAGAGCTCCGATCTTCTCACCGGTGGCGAGCGGCTTCAGATACTTCTCCTTTTGCTCTTCTGTGCCGAATCGCAAGATCGGGATTGCACTTAGAGTGCAGCTGGCCCCAAACATCATAGTGGCGGACGGGCATATAGCAGATATCTCCTCTCCTGCAATGAGCTGATACATGAAGGGCTTGTCAGAACCCCCGTAATCCTCAGGAACGAGAAGACCAGATAGTCCGAAGTCTCCAAGCTTCTTGAAGTAGGTGCGATAGTCGAAATCATCCTGCTCTATGAGATCAACTAGAGGCCTGATTTCTGTTTCAGTCCAATCCCGAACCTTTTTCCTGAACTTGATTTCATGGGCTGTATAGAGCATCTCTTCGTCGTTCATTATGGTCATGGGCGTTCCTCCGACTTCGTGCTTTCAGGAACCATCGGACCGCAAGCACCAAACATACCTGTGGGCCGCAGATGATGTCCTTCGAGTCCCAAGTCTCTTAAATCTGCTTAGATGGAGAATAGCGTCTGGACCAGCGTCGTAGAAAAGGGGCTATTCCAAACAGAATATATCGAACAGTGCCCAGTCCGGCCTTGACACTTTAAGAACCACATAGAAGAAGGCGTCGAACATGCGTTTCTTTGGACATCTCATCAAGGGTGAACTGTCTGGGCGGAATGGAGGAAGGGTAGGCATATTCCCAAACATGAATCGAGCCATTGAGTCCCCCAGAATCCTCCTCGCAATGGCCCTAAGGGAACAAGGTTCAGCCAATCGGTTTGCGGCCCGTTATCTGGGTGGGCTCCTTCCCGAGAGGACTCCAGAAATCAGGCTCCTCAAGGACTACATCAAGACACACGGGTATCCAAGCGCTACGAACGATGAGATAGATGACATAGCTTTCGCTGAGTATGCAATTGGGGGAGCAAGAGAAACAGCGCAAGCATGCGAGGAGGCGAAAAGAATCCGCCGCCTGATGCACAGAGAGCTTCACGATAACGGCGCAGGATTGACTCTCAGGGAACGTGCAGAAGGCCTCATACCCTTGGGCAAGAAACTGTGGAAGCACTACGAGGACTTCAAAGAAATCGGAATCGCGGAAGGTACTCCCGTGAAGCTCTTCGATTGGCAGACGCGCAAGATCTTCAAATCTCTCCACAGGGAGCACATTGACTTCGCCACCTCAAGGCTTGAGCCGGAAGAGATTCCCTGTAACGAAGCAGGCGAACGGACAGTGCTGTCACGGTACCCGTTTGGTGCTGTAGGAATCTTTCCACCCTATAACGCAGCAATCGGCCTAGGCGGGCTAGCGATTCTCAGTAGCTACTGGGCAGGAAATGCGAATGTAATCAGAACCCCTTCAAGGATGCCCCTGACAAATATGGAACTAGTATATGTTCTAACAGATGCGATGAAGGAACTTGATTTCCCAGTCAGTGCTTTTCAATCTGTCATTGGTCCGGCACGTGAGATCGCTGATTACATGATCAACCGATCACCATTGAATGCCATGGTATACTATGGCGACTCAGAAGTTGGCCTACAGTTGATGGCCCAGGCAACTCTGAGAGGAATGCATTTCGTGCCTGAACTCGCCGGAAGTGGGGCAAGTCTTGTCTGGAAGGATGTCGATATCGACAAGGCGGCACAGTATGTGACTCACGCTCGGTTCTTTGGCTCGGGACAGATATGCCTTGCAGCGAAGAGGCTCTTCCTGCATGAGGCCATTTTCGATGAATTCATGGAAGCATTGGTAGAGATGAGCAATCAACTGAAGGTTGGTCTACCAGAAGACTCGAATACTGACTTGCCAGCACTCGGTACTCGTGCCCTGTATCAAATCATCGACATGACAGCTGAAGCCTTGGGGAAGGGGGCGAAGTTGGAAACCGGCGGCTACAGGATGAATGTTCACGGTGAGAGAGATGACGCTGGTCTTTTCTACATGCCTACAATCCTGAGTGATGTTCCACTTGACTGCAAGATGTGGTATTACGAAACATTCGGTCCCGTCCTACCAGTCATGAGAATCAGCTCCTTTGAACAAGCCATCAGTCAGGCGAACAATACGCCCTACGGCCTAAGAACCTCTGTGTATAGTGATGACCCCGAAATTTGGCAGCGTTTCTTCGATGAGATCGATGCCCCAGGGATTGCAGTCAACACTGACCATTTGTATTTCGACGACTATTATCCTCATCTTGGGGGGCTGAAGACTAGTGGAATTCATGGAGGCAAGTACTTCTACGAGAGCCTGACATATATGAAGTACAGGCATTTTCCCGGTTGAGAACTAGAGGATTCTCTCATACATCTGAACCAACATGCCTTCCATCTGCTCATAGGGCGCGCCCCACGGGCGAAAACCGAACTTCTTCATAAGCCGTTCACCAGTCGTCTGCCCAACGAGTATGTTGCAGTAGTTCCTCTTGCATCCATTAGCCCTTCCATAATCCGCGAACTGCATGTACATGGCTGAGGCCAGACCTGTCCCTTGGCATATCGACCTGACAGTCTGGTGTTCTCCGAAAAGACCCTTGTCAGTAATCTTGGCCTTATAGAGACCAACAATCCTACTCTCTAGTCTGCTCCCAAAATAGTGGTACCCATTCCGCATATCTTCGAGAACCTGCTCTGCATTATACATCCTCTTCTCTCGCCATGACTCTGGGTACTCTATTGCCTGTGGCCATACTTCCCTGAAGAGCTCGGATATCT
Organism: Candidatus Thorarchaeota archaeon; assembly: GCA_016840795.1. GTDB lineage: Archaea > Asgardarchaeota > Thorarchaeia > Thorarchaeales > Thorarchaeaceae > SMTZ1-83. The sequence goes on from JAEORS010000080.1 coordinate 3,335, forward strand.
CCTCGGCGTCTTCTTCGCCGAACTCAACGATTCGGATTTCTTCCTCAGGTAAGTCTGACATTTCGTGTCCCTTTCCTGGAGTGTGCTGCCTTGACATAAACCTCTGCCTATGGACTGAATTGGCCATCATGATACACTTGCTGCCCAATCATATGCCTCTTGGATTGGAGTGCATCCACCACAACGATGGCATCCTGCAACTGTACTTGCTGGGTTTAGGTTCCACTTGTACAGGATGCGACCAACCTCTTTGTAAAGGCTGATTGACTCTTCAAGGTTGCCTACGTAGGTTGGTATGTAGTCGGCGAGCTGACTACCCTTGGCTGGCCGGACAGGCGCTACTATGGGAAGCACACCCACCTCAGCGAGCTCTCCAACGAGGTCAAGTGTTTGGGCTTTGTTCTCGCCTAGACCGTGTAGGAGGAAGGTGCTTACGTTCCCTCTGTCAAAGTAGTCGAGAGCATGCTGCCAGCTTCTGCGATAGAGGTCTAGTTGGCCATACTCATACTTTCCGGGAGTCATCTCTTCTCGAACCGACTCGTCTGCGCTCTCAATATGCATTCCAATTGCATTCGCACCCGCGCGTGCAACATCTCTGATGATTCCTTTTCCAACTGGAGGTTCTATCTGCACGCCAATTGGGATATCGCTGAATTCTCGGATTGCTGATATGATTGCAACGAGCCGCTCACCGCCCATATCCTCTGAGTTCGGGGGAGTGCCAGTTGTGAGGAGAACGTCTGTTATTACCCCTTCTTCTTCCGCCGCCTGAACCACCTCAGCTATCTGACTCGGAGACTTCTCCAACACCGTATCCCCCCTGAGATGGGATGTTGGGATGGTGCAGAACTTGCACTGCGTCCGACAGTCCCAGTATCTGCATGCTTGGTAGATGGTTGTGGCTAGGGTTGAGCTAGCATGAAGTAGAGCAATATGATGATAGGGTACCCCATCTGCTGTGGTTCGGTCATAGAAACTCGGTCGAGGTACAGCCCGCAACTCTACATTTCCTTCATAGACCCAGACCCCTTCGTCGTCTGTTCGTGTGAGAGGAGCAGACCCAAATCTCTTGGCTATCCTACCACGACGGATTGGAACTCCACAGGGGCGTCCGTTAGGAAGAATGAAGTACCTACCTCCGACAGGCCCTGCACCACCTGTTCTTCCTGAAGACTCTCCTTCTGGAAGCACCGCACCCTCAGTAAGCAGGCGAATCTTGAGTCGAAGGAGATGCTCCGGATCCATAATGCTCCATTCCACATTCGTCGTAGCCCTAATCTATCTTCACTTGTGGACCCTTTCCCCTTTCTGAGCCATGACTATGAACTCTGAGAGGTCGAATACAGAGAGGTCAGGTCCCGCTTGGCTTGCAAGCATGTTCTTGCAGAATGGACATGCTGTGACAAGCGTGTCGGCTCCGATTTGCTTCGCCTGATGAACTCTCTCGGTACCAATGATTTTGGCCTTTTCAGGAAACAGCGTCCTCAGGCCAGCACCATTTCCGCAACACATCGAATTGTCGCCGCTACGCTCCATTTCGACGAGGTTCCCTCCCGAAACTCGATTGATGACGGATCGGGGCTGTTCGTATACTCCACAGTGTCGTCCCAAATGACACGGATCGTGATATGTGATTCTACCAGTGATTTTGCCGCTTCCCAAGTCCTTGATGCGAGAATCAAGCAGTTCGCTCAGGTGTCGTATCGGTTTGCTTATCTCAAGTCCATGGGAGGGATAGTCCTTTGTCAGCACTCTGTAACAACCGGGACATGTCACAACGATTTCGTCAACATCCAAGGAATTGAAGACCTCCACATTGTGTCGAGCCTGCTCCAAGGCGGTTTCCACGAAACCAGTTCGAAGAAGAGGAGAACCGCAACACCACTCATCAGGTGTGACATGAACAGAGTAGCCCAGGGAAGAAAGGACTGAAACGGTGTCCTTCGCAATCTGCTCCTCTCGATATGCAGCAGTACAGCCAGAGAAGTAGGCAATACTGGTCTTTCCGCCTTTCTGCATCTCCATCCAGCTGGTTCTCTTCGAGTGTTCCTCGCCATACGGATTGTGATGTTCCTTTACAGTGGATTCCAATCGATTTAGTCCAACGGGCTGCCTCCCCTCACTGACCAGTCTGATCCTTACGGTTTCAACAATCTCGGCAATGTCAATCTCAGGCAAACACCAGGTGAGACAGTGACTGCATTCAAGACACTGGTACAAGACCTCAATACCTCTCTCATCCAAAGGCCGAACTCCTTTCTCGTCGTAGTGGACGAGGAGGGCTCGGCCGTGGGGAGTGGGTGAGTCAGAGCGCCAAGCCAAGAATGTTGGACATACATGCCGGCACATCTTAGGACATGAACTGCACATTCGAACCATCTTTGGAATGCTTTCATTGTCGATCACTTCTTCACCCCCAGCCCAAGTTTCCCAGGATTCATTATGCCATTCGGGTCAAGTGTGTTCTTGATCTGCCTCAGGACCTCAAAGGCAGAGCCCATCTCGCCCTCTGTGTAGGTTGTCCGTGAGAGTCCAACTCCGTGCTGATGACTCATCGTGCCACCTTCTCTAAGGCAGGCCGCCACTCCGTCATCCCAAATCTTCCTGTAAGTGGACCAAGCAGTTTCTGCGTCCGGCTGATTGGAGAAGAAGATCATGTAGATGCTACCGCCATTTGGGTACATATGAGAGAAATGGGACAAGACTAAGGCACCGTGAGCCTCCATGGCCTCTTTCATCGCATGATAGACGTTCTCCAACTTGTCATAGGTCGCCACTATATCTATAGTGTCACCGATGGCAAATCCAGAAGTAGTCAATGAAGTAGGGTAGTACATGTCATATCTATGCTCCCACCATCTCTTCGCAGGGCCTTCCCCATAGTCCTTCCCTCCATTTGACAGGCAGATCTTGACTGAAACATTCTCATCTATGTCATTCTTGGCTATGGACCCGTCAAAGCCCAGCATCAGCATGCAGTCACCATCCTCGACATCGAAGTGATTGGCAACGAATAGTGCCGTATCTTCTGGGTCATAGAGTCGAATCAAGGAGGGTACTACTCCGCTCCTGAATATCTCGCGGATTGATTTCAGGCCACTCCCAACTTCGGGAAAGGACATGCTCCTGAACCTACGCTCTTCGGGGATAGGGAACAGTCGTAGGGTCGCCTCAGTTATCACTCCGAGTGTGCCTTCGGAACCGATGAACAGCTGGCGGAGGTCCGGACCAACAGAGTGGCGGGGTACTGTCTTCGTTCTAACCACAGAGCCGTTCGGCAAGACAATCTCTAGTCCGAGAGTGAGGTCTTCTATCTTGCCGTAGAGTGACGACAAAGAACCGCCCGACCGCGTAGCGATGAAACCTCCGACATTTGAGGCTCTCAACGACGTAGGCGTATGTCCCACGGTGTATCCATGACGATTGACTTCCTCCTCAAGATCGATTCCTATCATCCCGGCTTGGACTGTAACTAGCATGGAGTCGTCGTCAATGGCGAGGACCTTGTCCATCCGCTTCAAATCCAATTGTATGCCACCATAGATGGGCAACGTGCCACCGCACGTCCCAGCACCACCTCCTACAGGCGTCACTGGCACCTTCATCTTGTCTGCTAGCTTCAACACTTTGGAAACTTCATCTGTGGAACCAGGAAACACTACGAATTCAGCTGTTGGTAGCAGCTCTCCAGCCCTGATCTTGGCTTCACTGAGCGGCCATGCATCATGTGCGTTGAGCACCAAATCAGTTTCCTCCGCCGTGACATTCTGAGGGCCAACAATCTCGCTGAGTTTCTCAGCCAGCTCAGCCTTCTTCCTAGGCCTAAGCATCATCTCTCACTCCTTCTTGAACAGCCTTTGGGCAATGAACACTGTTAGGTCATCTACTTCAACCGAACTGCCCGTCTTGAACAGCATTTCCTCGATATGCGCAGTGCACAAAGGACAAGGTGCGAGGACTCTGGAGGCCCCAGTCCTCTTAATGGCTCGGAGATTCTCCCTCGCGACCCTATTTGCCACATCTGGTGAGTGATAACCTACCATTCCGCCACCACCACAACATGAGTCATGAAGTACAGACTGAGTGTACCTCGTGTTGGGCATTGCTTCGACTATCTTCGCCGCATAGTCCGCCAACTGTCGTGACGTGTGGCGAATAAGGTGGCATGGAGAGTGTATGGTCACACTCTGAGTACCCTCATCCGCTGTGAGTTTCTCTGTGAGAATGTCAATGCCAATCTCTTCTATCAGGTACTCTAAGGTATGATAGACTGGGATGTTCCAGCCGTCACGCTCTGACAAGTAATTGAGATTGGATGTGCAACCAGCACAGGTGGTTACTATCTTCTTTGTACCTAGCGCAAGTATCTTCTCCTTCAGTTTCTTGGCGAGTTCCCGTGCGGTTTCACCATCTCCGATTAGAATTGCAGGAAGTCCACAGCAATTGAAGTCCTTAAGAAGCGTATAATCCACGTCGAACGCTTC
>JAEORS010000081.1:0-7759 GCA_016840795.1 Candidatus Thorarchaeota archaeon
TGATAGTTGTGAGCTAGAAGCAGGGCATTGCGTTCTTCCTTCAACTTGAGTATCTTCATCTGTAACTCATTGAGTTTCTTGCCCACCCGGATACACCACTAGCAGTTCTCACGACCGGTCTAATAACAGAATCCCAACCGGCAAACGTTGGCGCTTTGGTACCTGAGAGGCGGTGATGGAAGCTCCCACGCGGTATTTCAGTTTGATTTAAGTGGCGGAATCCGACAACTCCTATACATCCTCGAACACTAGGAGGACCTCGCCGCGAAGATTGGTATTCGAAACAAGTGATTGGCATGAGTATAGACCTGAGCAAAGTACCTAGTACTAAGAACGGCACGATAAGGCAGATTTTTGCTTCAGGGGCTGCAAACGCTCAAAGAGCAGTCAAGGGGGAAGAGATAGCTGCTGGGCAAGATGCGTTTGGGGTGAGTAATCAGCTTCTGGCATTTGAGATCACTAGGGCGTCCAATCTAGACGCTTCAGCTCTAGAAGATGCTGCCCGTGTGCATTCGCGGCTTGAGCGAGTATTCCGAGATGACCTCACCGAGATATCTCAGCCAGACTATCTGTCTTGCCTTGCTCTGGGCTTCTATGGACTCATGCTGCAGAACTACGATGAAGAGGACTTCCGATATCTCTACAGATACTCTCTGTCAGCCTCGATGAAGCATGAACCTGTAATGCAACAGTTGCGAAGGATGCTTGTCTTCGAAGCATGCACAAAACACAGCAAACCCAGAGAAGTCGTAGATCGGGTCTTGAATTGGATCAAGTTCTTGGGAGCACCATACTTCAACCCGAATCTCCTGATTGAGCCATGTAGCGAGTTTGGACTGGATATCATGCCACTGATGGAGGAGGACGACTTCAAGCTTGTAGACTCGCTCAAACGGCATTCAGAGTATCTTGAAGAGGCTCTCACCGATCGCCCTTACATCGAAACACGGACTGCAACTGAAGCGTGGCTACCCGATGCGCTGTCTTCCAGGATTCTAGCAATCTATCGTGAAAAGGCCTTGAAAGAAGCACAAGCCAGAGTCACTCCCGATATGAACGCGGAAAAGGCATTCAAGTCAGTCCAGAAGACCTACAAGGAGATTGGGTTCGAAGGCGCTAAGGGGTCCCTGCTCCCTGTGAGGCTTCAGGAACTTCCCGAGCCACCAGAGTCGCCCGCGGTAGACCCTGTGGTCTTCGAGATGATTCCTCAGAAGTTAAGAATCGGGCTTCTGCCTTCGGTTGCCTACTCGACCAAGACAAAGAAGATAGAGGTCATATTCATTGGCGGCCCAAGAATAGGCCACAGTGGGATACTCATAAAGACTGATACCGGAGGAGTACTGATCGACTATGGACTCTCTGTGGCAAATCAGCGGATTCCAGAGTGGGTTCCCGAATTGGAGATGATAGATACCGTTCTTGTGACACATTCACACCTGGACCATGTGGGAGGATTGCCGATTCTTTACGAGAACTACAATGGGAAATGGTGCTCAGTCGGCGTGACGGGTGCCGTGACGATGGCATTGCTCGAAGATGCTGTGCGTGTCGGAACACCCCGCCCTCCAAGAAGGAGGGACAAGTATGACCTTGTATCAAGATTCAAAGAACGGAATATCGAGAAGGTGTCGAAGAATCACGTGAAGCTGGAGATTGGGAAGAGCAGCGAAATCGGGCCGGGCATACTCGTGACACCAGTTGATGCATGCCATATCCCGGGAAGCGCATCATACATTGTTGATATCGAGGGGGTCAAAATACTCTATACAGGGGATTTCAATGCCGACAAGTCAGTGTTGTTCGAGGGCTCTACTCTGCCCACCGACTGTGACATGGTGATATTCGATGGCACATACTGGGCCAGAGAGGACTTTGACAGAAAAAGCGCTTCAGACATTTTGATGGATGTTGTTCACAACTGTGGTCCGGTCATAATCCCGTCATTTGCGGTGGGTCGGGCGCAAGAAATCTTGGTTACGCTTGACACATTAGGTATCACTGAACAGAGGAATGTCATCACCACTGGCCTGGCAGAACGAGTAACCAAGCTCACTGGGTATTCAGGCCGATGGCAGGGGATGAAAAAGAACAAGGTGGCCTTGGACAAGGAAGATATCTTAGTGTCCGGCGGAGGAATGATGGCCGGAGGCCCGGCAAGGCAACATTTCAAGGAGCACCGCAACAACCCGGATGCTGCAATAGTCCCCTGTGGATATCTCGCACCTCGTACACCCGGTTGGAATCTTATCCACGGCTACGAACCTCATGAGTGCAGGCTTGAGTACGCCAGACTAAGCGCACACTCTTCCGCATCGAATCTCAGACAGTATATCAACTCATGCTCTGGCAAGAAGATCATGGTTCATACCCCACATCCCAGTCCTCCAAAGGGAATAGTGATCCCGGGTTTCAAAGAAAGAATTGTGCTGAAGACGTAACTCGTTCTAAGTAGCTACGCAACCACATCAAGAACTCCATCTAGGACAAGTTTCGTGGCAACGAATTTCATTGCAGGAAGACTCACATTCAGCTTTCGCACTACGTCCTGCAGAGATGTAGCCCCGTCACACAATTCAACAAAGTTGACAACAACATCGCCGTAGGCCTTCCTGGTTTCAGAATCTACCTCGCCAGCCTTCTTCAGGTGACTATCAGGTTGAATCTCAACTTGGAAGTCAATCCATCCGTACCGCTCCATGAGCTGTAGAGAGCCAATCACTGTCTCTCTTGGCAGATCAAGACTTCTCACGATTCCACCAACTGTGTCCGAGCCGTCGATGGCAGCTTTCACATCAACGAATGCCTTCCCTACTTCCCGGCTGTTGAATGGCAAGGGCCTTCCTGCCTCTCTGGATCTGGCAACATAGTCAAAACTCACAGGACGTAGCGGAAGTCTGTTCAGCACTTCAAACAGTGAAACCTCGAAGTCGGTCACATTTCCATCCCATGAGGGCCAGATTTCAGAGAACATCTGTTCGATTGCAAGAAGGAGACCACCCATTATCATTCGATAGTCTTCCTCTTTGCTGTTGTTGGTCACAATCAGTGCCATGACAAAGTGTGGCGATTTCTCAACCATGACAAGATTGCCCTCGTGTTCTATTGTTTCAAGAGCATCAGTCGCGGAAGCCATGCCAGATTGGTCCCCATCGATACCTCCAAAGGAATCCAAAGCAGAGATGAGTGAGGCTACGGCGTTCGTGTCAATCTGTTCGCCCGAGTAGTTCAAATGGTATGAAACTTCGGATAGTCCCTCCTTCTGGACAATGAGCAGTAGGTGCAGAATCTTCGGCGGATCATCTACCGGAACAGCAACAAGTCGGTAAGCTTCGGCGGCCTGTGGCTCGCTTGTAACGCCTACCTCAGTGGGCGATACCTTACTGCCACCCTGAGAGGAGGAAGCGCCAGCAACCTCACCTTCTTCGTAGGGCTCCTTGACATACTCCCCTCCCTCTTTTGGTTTCGCCGCGCTAGCAGGAGTTTCAATCTCCTCTGAGCCACGCCTTACGGTAATCATCTCACTAATGGGCCGATCAGGCAATTGCACTCCGACTGTCTTGGCAGAAACCTCCAGCATAAGCCGAATGAACTCGTCTCTCCTCGTCTTGTCAGTAGCTACCATCGGGAACGACGGAGCGCCGAGTAGTCTCTGTATCTTCTCGGCCTTCATCGACTCAGGCAAGTCCTGTTTGTTTGCAATTATGAAGAGTGGGACGGCTGGAGCTTCCTTCTTGATATTTCGAAGAAGCGTCTTTGTCTGCATGACGTTCCTGAAACTTGAATCACAGACAAGGAAGATGACGTCGGTCCCAGCAAAGTAGAACTGCCATAAGTCTTGGAACACAGCCTGTCCGGCAAAGTCCCAGATAGTGACAAGGAAGGTTCCGAATTGAATCGTTTCTGAGCTATCCACGGCGACGTTGATGGTAGGAACGTAACCACCGGGCGCTGGATCCCTTCCAAAGAGAAGTCTGAGTAGTGTGCTCTTTCCAACGCCACCTGAACCCACAAAGGACACCTTGAACCTCGTGAAAATCAATTCGCCAAGAATGTCCTCAAGATTGTCCTTGATGTAGCCCATGCTGTTTCCGCGGAGGGCGGTTGAGATACGGCCTGCGCCCTCTCGTACCTTGTGTTTGATCGTTCGTTCCTCGTCCCGCCCATCTGTAACAAACGTGAGAATGAACTCGTCGTCAACAAGAGAATGGAAGATCTTGTGCTCGTTGACAAATACCGGAGTGTCAGTTGCCAAACCCTCAGTGGTCTGAAGGTCACGCCACCCAGTAAGAAACTCCTGAATATCGTTGTCAAGGAAGTCTATCTTCCAAAATCGGGTACGAGTCACAACGCTGCCGTCGACTTTGCCAATCAACAGGACATTGTGTATCACTTTCTTCTCACACTCCGAGGTCCAGGTGGGACGTAGGGCCTTGTGTAGTCTGGGTACGAGTCTGCAATGAACATAGATAAACTAACCTGCTATCAAGATTGTCATGACAGACTAAACTCATTCTGAAACCTAAGATTTCCACGTCTGTGAAGCTCTCCGAAGACTGTTAGCAGAACACTAGAGTCAAGACCTAGGTCATCGCTTATCTCTGATATTGACTTCGTGCCATCTGCGAGCCCCAGAATCCTATCCAGGTGTGTGTAGAGATGACCCATTTCATCGTCTACGCTCCCGACAACAACTGGTACGTCAGATGGCAAGATCCGGAGTTTCCAGTCGATTGCTTTCATGCGCTTGAGTAGGTAGATAGCGCCCATCACCATATCCGCGCCAGAACCACTCATCAGCTGAGAAACTGTAATCTTGCCGTCAAGACTGTTCCAAACCGCTTCAAGAAAGTCCTTCACATGCGCAGACTCAAAACGGTCCCAATCAGGCGGCTCCATTGCGATAGGCACGGCGCGTCCTGCCAGGTCTTCTGGAGGCAGTGTTGCTAGCAGCTTTAGTGTGAACGGGGGTGACGCGTAGAGGTCGTCACTGGACACGGCGGTTTCCGGGCATTCATCAAGATAGAGGTCAGGTAAGAACGAGAACTGTGAACGCACCACCTCCACGTCACCTCGGACCCCGGTGACCAATGTGAATACAAGGTCGTTCCGCTCTATTATTGCATACTTGAGATTGCCCGCTTGGAATACTGAAGTGGCGGTCGGACTGGTACTATCAATCTGGAACTGAGAGATTGCGGCCACGAGATTTGGTGCCATGTCGAATAGCATGGACTCGTCCTCGTACAGATAGGTGAACTGAGGAACGCCGGAGTTCTTGTCAATGACAAAGAAAGCCTGGTGTCCAAGGGGTCTCATAGCCGGTTCCAAGGATTGGTAGTCTTCAACGTCAACGGATTCGTCGACAGACCATCGCTCTCGAGCCAAGTCAGGGTGCATGTCTGTGAATCCAGCTGTGGCAAGTGCTGAGAGAAGCAGCTCTGTGGGCTTCGGTGAAACAGAATCACAGAGTTCTAAGAAGTACTGAGACTCGTATTCGCGGGCCTTCTCGAGGTCATCGTCCGACCCAGGGACTATCAACATCTTTCCTTCAGAGTTTTCTCGTATCTTCTTTGCTGAATCGCCTACCGATTTCGATTCGGGATTGTCCTTGGATATTACAAGAGCAAAGATTTGTGCTCTGGAAAGGTCACCCTTCCATTTGGCAGCCAGAAACGATTCGTACGAGTGTGGCATGACATGCACGTCATAGGGTCCGATTCGTGTGGCATCTGTGAAGGGTTTATTCTTCCGTCCCCTTAATGCCACGATTGTTGCAACGGCCCGGCCCGAGAAGTCATTCTCCAATGGTTCTGGGTTTGAAACAAAGCAGATGCGAACCCCTGATCTCAGATGTTCTTCCACCAGCGGTGTGAACATCGTCTTTGCGTCCCTGACAGGAATGCGCTCCACAACGTGGCGCATCTCTTCGCCAATCCTGTCAACAGTTTCCAGTTCCTCAGATGAAAGCTCCTTGGAGTCACTGATTGCTACGACTATGGTGGCTTCATTGACTCTCGCAAGATATGTGACCTTATCTTGGATTGTCATGGGCACTACTCTGCGGGAGAGTTCTGTCATGACCTCAGAGTACCTGTCAACAACAGACCTCAGGAATTCGTCTGTAGTGATTTCCTTCACAAAGGAGCTAGAAGCAAGTACTTTGGGACCAACCAAGTCAAACAGCAGAACCTTGATGATCAATAGTCATTGCTCCTCGTAGATTTCGAATGACAGGTTTCTTCTCCTAGGATTCGAGAATCCCTCCTCCAAATCAGTCTTACTAAGCTCTCATTCTGATGAACTCCTTCCAACTGACAGCTCCTCTCATTAGTAACTGGTAGCTGTGTTCACAACTTGATGGCTCGTATACACTCACCTGTTCCCCTCCTCCCGTAACGAGAGGTGGAAGATCGGAGATGGCCTCCTCAACTGTTACGGCGGAAGGCAGCACAACATCACAGATCTCCTGTCTTCGCTTGCGTGATCCTCGGGGTGTCGGCATGAACAGTGGTGTGGGCGCGCCGAAATCATCTTCATCTCTGGACCCAAGAATGAAGACTCTCCTCCGACGTTGAGGGACTCCGTATTCTTCTGCTTTCAGTGTCATTTGAGCTGTGCAGTAACCTATTGATTCTAGGGAGGACAATATTCTCTTCATCGTCCTACCCTTGTTCATCCATTGAATGCCCTCAACGTTCTCAACAAGTACATAGTCAGGCATTATCCTCTCGACAACCCGAAGGAACGGACCGAAGAGCGAGTTTCTGGAATCGTTATTGTCCCAATTGCCTGCAGTGGAGAAGCCTTGGCAAGGAGGACCACCGGCAATCATCCTCAAGGTTCTACCTGCCAATGTGTCGTCAATCACAGAAACCAGCTTCTGAAAGGCAGTCGAGTCTGTGATGTCCAGTTGCATTACAGCAGTTTCAGGATGGTTATATTCGTAGGTCGCACACATGTGACGGTTAATATCTGATGCCACAATTGGTCTATGACCAGCTTGCCCAAGCCCCTCGGAGAGACCTCCAGCGCCTGCAAACAGATCTACTACGTCGCCTCTTGGAATCTGGGCACCTATTGCCTTTGCCAGGAGAGGTGGTACTGCATTACCGATTTGCTTGTAGATAGAAGTCGTACTGCCCAAGAACCGAAATCTATCAGGGAAGGACTGGAGCCTGGCAGCCTCTCTTTGTGAAATGAGACGGTCTTGGCTGGGGTGGATGAAAGTGCCGTTGCCGGGTCTGTTGAAGTACGTGTTTATAGTATAGCTAGGAAGGTGTTTCTGAAGCCGTCCATAGTACGTTGTACGCCCACCTGAACGCCGTATCTGAGTCAATCGCGAGGAATTCGATGCAATCTCAAGCGGAACATCTTGCCAATTGCCACCAGGCGGGACGGTACGAATCACCTCCATGTCGAAATCGCTGAGCTTGGCACAGACGTGATTATAGAGGACTGTACCTTCAGGCGTTAGAACATCCTGTAAAGACGACGCGATAGTCACCGCTTTCACTCCGGGTTCTGTACCCATTGTGAAATAGACAGCAAGCGCCGTCCGCTTTGTGGACTACCGGTTCAAAGTAGCCGACTCAAGTTCTTGAGAACAGCATCGGTTTCCTCTTCTGCCGCTCCTCGGTACGTCATGAGTTTCTTCGCCTCTTTCGAGTGAAGACCGTAGAGGGCATGCACGTGAGCTTCGACTGCCGCCATATCGCCGGTCTTCACAAGTCGGACTAGAGATTCCATGAGTCTTCTTTGC
>JAEORS010000082.1:0-7749 GCA_016840795.1 Candidatus Thorarchaeota archaeon
CTGAGGGACTCTAGAATAGAGATTGCAGGCGCAGCCACGATGGTCGATGATGTCCTAAAGCACGAGAAGACTATGTTCTTCTAAAAACCAGATTGGAGAGAACTCCTTACGTTCTCTCCGATTCATTTCTTCCGGAGATACTAGCTCTAGAAGGTCGTTCTTCAGTCTTCCTTCTTGGTAAAGTAAACGTAGATAGACTGATTCTTATCATCCTTGATAACGCTGTATCGAGTATCCCCCTCCAGTCCGAGATGAAACTTCAACTCCTCAATGGCGCCGTCGTCATCCTTCTCGAGATGGAGGTGTTTCTTGAGGAACTCGAGAGAGATTGCAACATCCTTGTCTGCAGTCTTGCTGGTAATCTCGTCCAGTCGTTCTCTCACCTTCATATCTATCGCAGTGTTAGATTCCTTGAGCTCTGAGATCTTCTTAGAGTGTTCCTTCCACGCCAAGACAACTCACCTAGCAGTCATTCGCTCTGATTGTTTTTCAATCTTTGGAGAGAGACTCAAATCTTCAAAGCGGATTAAACAGGACAAGAGGGGCTGGGAACTGGGGTCTCTGGCTCATAAGGATATGACCTTATCATATTCTTCCATGATCACATCGACGACTTTTCCGACATCGACAAGCTCAACCACCGTTGTAAGGCGGTTGCCAATGCCTCGCTCTTCCACATGGTGCTTCGAGGCATATAGTTTCGTCCCAAATTCCTTGAGTTTCTTGGACTCAGAACACCCCTTATCTGCCAAATAAGTTCCATCCTGTACCAAGAGGATTCCAACTTCGTGCCCCCCTTTCTTCAGAGCACCGACTATCTCAGTCAAGTTTCGACAGTCACTGGAAAGCAAAATGAGATACTTCATCATATCCACCACAACTCTAGAACGTGACAAAAACCTCGTTCTCAGTCAAAGCCTCAGAAACCGCTGACTCGTCAGCCACCTCGACATCATCGAAGATCTCTTCTGAACTGATGCCTCTATTCTCTAGAGACTTCTTGCTCGCTAAGATTCGACCGTCGAAATCAAGGTACGTAGCCTTGAACATTCTGAAGGGCACTTTGTCAACCGTCTTAAGTAGAGAGTACACTCCATCCCCCATGAAGAGTAACGTAGGCTCATGGTCCATCCCAAACATCCCGACAGCAGCTCGCCAACCCTCGAAGTTGATAATCTTTCCATAGGGTCTACTGTTGACCAAAATGAGGACTTTGCGTTCAGTAAACTCCATCGTCATGCCTCCTACATACAGAAAGTAACGAAGCGGTCGGCCTCACCAACAAACTCAGCAAACTCAGTGAGTCCAGAAACCTCGACTCCCTCAATGAAGTCTGAACCGCTCTGATCGAACCCGCGTGCAGATGTGCAGAGTCCGCATGCCTGAAACTCGGCTCCTGCGTCCGCCAACTCTTGGAGTTTGCTATTCATGGGAATGTCGGGGTCTGGATCTTGACCGAGTTTGGCGTTATTCACACCATCTACAAAGAGAAAGACCTTGACGCCATAGCCTTTCTCGAGAGCAGCCTTCGCTAGGTCATAGAATGTGTGACTGTTCTGATAGGTGTAAGGCGCAGTCATAAGAAGAATTCCAAGAGTCTTCTTTTCCAAACAGATTCATCTCCTTAGGTGTTTGATGAGCGGCGCACATACTCTTTAAAACTGTAACCCTGTCGCCGTACACGATTGAGGCCAACATTGAAAAAGCCTTCAAGAATACGCCGAGCCGGCGAGTTTGGTAAAGGAGTTATTCTGTTGTCAGAGATCACGATTGGCTTTATAGACAAAGACGGCAATCTGAATGAGATAGAGTTCGACACCGAAGACACGGTCCTCGACCTCAACAAGAAAGGCATAGTCAGCATAGACTTAGCGGTCCTTGAAACTATGCTGGATTTGAAAGAGATCAACCTGTCTGCAAATCGAATTGCTGAGATTGATCTCTCACCCCTCGGAACTCACGACAACCTGCAAATAGTCAACCTCTTCAAGAACTCGTTGAAGACTATTGACCTCGGTCCCTTGTCTGACTGCAAGCCTCTTCGAGAACTCAATCTGGGTGCAAATGAGATAGAGGATTTCGACCTCGCGCCCCTCGGACAATGTACCAACCTCAGGAGGCTTCGGCTTTTCAACAACAAGCTTTCGGAGATTTCTCTCGAGCCACTTGCCAAATGCACCTCTTTGGAGAGTCTTGAGCTTGAAACAAACCTCATCGGCTCAATTGACCTATCGCCGCTGGCACACTGCAAAGAACTGCAGCAACTCAACTTGATGTACAACTCTCTTCGAGAGGTGGACTTGGCTCCGCTTCGCGAGTGCCGTAAGCTCAAGTTCGTCTATCTTCATCAGAACGCACTACAGTCCATAGACCTCTCTCCACTCTCGGCTGCAACTGACCTCAGGATACTCAGACTTGGCGGAAATGAGATTCAGACGATTGACATTGAACCACTCTCAAGCTGCACCGAGATGAGGCGGCTCGAGCTTGCGATGAATACAATCGAAGAACTTGACCTTGCACCATTATCCAAGTGCCAAGAGCTACGGGCTCTAGACGTAGCAGGGAACAATCTGAGAGCCATAGACCTCGCACCTCTGTCTGAGTGCTTAGCTCTTGAAGAACTATACCTTCACAGTGATCATCCGGAAGAGAATGAGTTCACGTCACTGAACCTGACACCACTATTCTCATGCCAAGAGCTCGAAGACCTCGGAGTTCCAGGTACTTCTGAGCTGCGTGCGGATGTCGCCCTTAAGCGGGTGAAGAAGCTCCCGCCAGCTCTTGAAGAGCTTAGGGAAGACGGGAGAATCATCTGGGATTAGCCTGTTTGTAGGCGAATGCACTTCCTAGATATGTCATAAGAGGGTTTTAAGAGTCAGGAAGCTTATATTACGCGCATAACACGTCTGTCCGGGAGAGATACTTTGTCAGGTCATCGCAGTGAGGAGAAAGACCTGGCCGAGGCGCTTCGAATAACCAGAGCCTATGGGAGGTTCTTTCTCCTCAGCAGAGAAGAAGAAAAAGACCTCACGCTACTCCGTATTGCGAGGGCATATGGAAAGTACTTCAATAGTGACCATGGAGGCGCATTTCTCAAGGGTTTGAAAGAGGGTGAGAGCTTTACTCTGAGGTTCGAGCATGAGCTTCTGAAGGTCACCAAACATGAAGGGAGAGCGGTGGTTGAAGCTAGTAGAGTCAATCAACCTGACAGCTTGTTCAAATATGACCCGACTTCACATACCTAGGGGGATTGTGCAATCGCAGACTTGGATTAAGAGAAGGACATGGAATTCAGGTCAATATGCGGACTCATTAGCTAGAAAAGGCGAAGAATATCTACACATATGATTTAAAGCAAAAGACTGTGTTCTCAGCAAGTTTACACCTCTCCACTGCGAGCAGGGGAGTGCCCTCATGGGTTATTCTCACAAAAAGACCTCACAAGAGAATGACGCAGTTCAACGTTACACAAGATATCTGAATGGCCCAGGCAAGGTCATGCTAGACAATCTTGAAGAAGGCGACAGTTTCGTAATGGAAACTGAACAGCATAAGATCAAGGTGACGAAGGAACTAGGCAAGGCTGTTGTCAAGATTCTTCCCCTAGACACTGATTGAACACTGTCATCAAATACTCATTCGGATTCTGCCGAAGAAAGGCAACAATGGTCAAGAGCCTCTCAGTTTGAGATTCTGGATGCTACCGACTAGCTTATGTAAGACCTCAGCTTATGCAGTTCGTTGCGCGGCTAGAGGGAAGGAGATTGTACGAGCGCTTCGAGCCATCTGAGCTTGTCTTCGTTGACAGAGAAGAGTATCTCGAATGGATGGACAAGGCACTCAAACGCTGCAAGGAAAGACCCGTTGTGCTCCATCTGCGGGGTATCGGAGGGATTGGAAAGAGCTCGTTGCTAGACTACTGGACGAATACCATTGATTCCACCATTCGTCTGGACTGTCAACAGTACTCGGAGTTCTATTCTCGATTGAATATCCTAGCAAAGGGAGCAGTTCTACGTAGTGTACGACTCCCCCGATTTGATGTTCTCTGGCAGATCCGTCAACGATTCGTCGAGGGCGTTGAACCAGTCAGAGAAGAAGGACGCGAATGGGCGAAGGAAGTGGTGATGGCAGTCCCCTTCATCGGGTCTCTAGCAACCATAGGTAGTGCAATTCAGGCAGTCGGTACAAGAGTCACCCCCAAGTTGAAGGGGAAATACAGCAGTCTGGGGAAGTGGTTGCAGGAGAGTCTCGGTAAGAATCATGTGGAGCGGCTGTTGGAGATTCTCTGGAAGGACCCTCGTCATGCAGAGTTTCTGTTCCTATCTGCACTAGTTGAGGACCTTAATAGCAGGAAGAATGTGGAATCTCCTTTGGTCTTCCTATTTGACCACTTCGAGTATGTTGATGCAGATTCTCCTCATTGGCGCTATTCTGGTAGGCAGATAGCTGAAACCGAGCTTTGGTGCCTATTCTTGTCGTCATTATTCAACTGCGTTGGAGTCATGGCAAGCAGGACGTCTGTACGTGAGCAACCAGAAATCACTATAGAAGAATCAGAGCTGACAGAACTTGACAGAGAGAGCTGCCTTGAGCTTCTAGACTTGAGAAAGGTAACAGATTCGGAGCTCCAGGAACGGATTGTCAGTGTGAGTGGGGGCAACCCTTTCGTTATTGGAACCCTGTGTGATATGGCCGAATCTAGTTCGCTATCACTTGCATCTGTTGAGAGTCTGCGCTCAGACACGCTTGAAGAGGTTCGGCTGAAGACATGGAGGAAACTCTTCAACGAGGTTCGGGATCTTCAGGAACTAGTTAATCGTGCAGGATTACTCCCGTATTTCGACCGAAACGTGATGAATATCATTGCCCCGACCATGAATACTGATCAATGGGCAAGGACGGTGCATCTTAGTTTTGTAAAGGATAGGGGCGATGGAACCTATGTCATGCATGACTTAGCAAGAGAGCTCGTTGTTGCAGAACTTGGTGACAGGTTTCGCATATTAGCCGATGAAGTCGCCGAACTCCTTGAGAATGCTGCAGAAGAACAGGAAGACATGAAACTTCTGGGACTCTCGCTCTCCGTACACGGTCTACACTCCCCAGAATCTGCCCTACAGGAGGTTCTTGACATCACTGTTACCCAAAGCTGGAGGGGTCAGTTTCGCTCGGCTTTGGAATTGCTAGATTCAACCTGGTTCGGGAACGTGAGAGAACAAGTGATAATCTCTGCTGTCAAGGCACCACATCTTACCGGGTTGGATAGAGTGGCCGAGGCAGAGCATCTGCTGAATGAGGCTATTGATGTTCTGGTGGGACTAGTAGAAGAAGATCCGAAGAGTAATATGGTTTACCTGGGACAGTGCTTCAACAATTATGGTTTCTTATTGCGCAGACTTAAACAACCTGTTGAAGCCGAAGCAATGTTTGAGAGGGCTCTTCAGACTGCCAAAGAGCTAGACCCTGCAATCTGGAGGAAGAACCCCTATTTCAGAAGTGTAACTTGGTGGTACAATTCATTCTTGACGGATATGCATCGCCTGAACGAAGCATCAGCCATCCTACGTTGGGATTTGGACCTGATGGGGCGGGGGACAGAAGTAGAAATAGACGCGCGTGAACGAGTATTCACGCGGAATTATCTCAGCTTCATTCTCTTGCTTACGGGGAGGATAGAAGAGGCTGAAGCGGATTTGCGGGATGTGCTTGAAACAAAGACTGAAGATGTAAATGAGGTGAACAGTCTCGCCATTCTCGGAATTGTCTTGAGGCTTACCTCGAGATGCGAAGAAGCTGAGCGTGTATTTCGGAGGAGCTTAGAGCTACTTCGGAAGTGGTCGGAACGAACAGAAGGTATTCATCTAGTCCAACCCACCTACGCTCTCAGGCACTACGGGCTTGCATTGAGGCTTCTTGGGAACTACAATAAGGCGGAAGCCCATTACAAGGAAGCTCTAGAGAGAGCAAGAGAATCTGTCATTGATAACCCTGAATTGTATCTACCAATACTCTCGCAGGTTCTCAATGACTTTGCAGTCTTCTGCTACGAAATACGCAAATATCCCGAGGCAGGAGAATACTACGAAGAAGCATTAGAGAACTATGAGAAACTGTCGCGAAATTGGCCCATTGTTTTTGGAAGGTACAAGGCCTGGACAATGAGCAATTATTCAATCCTTCTCCGAGAAACTGGAGAGGAAGCTAGGGCTCTGAAATTCTATTACAAGGCGCTTGATATCGCTCGAGAGATAGCTGTGAACTACTCTGAGCCAGTATTCCATTCACATCTCTTGGGACAAGTATTGAATAATCTTGGTGTCTTGCACAGAAGAATGGATAAGAATGATGAAGCAGAAAAGGCTCTACGGGAGGCTCTTGCGGTCAGACAATCATTAGCCAAAAAGTCTCCGGGTGTCTTCCTCGGTAGCGTGGCTACAACCCTCAACAATCTTGGAGTTGTGCTATCTATCGCAAATGAGCTACCAGAAGCTCAAGAAGTATTCCGGAAGAGTCTGGAAATACGGAGAGAACTAGCTGAGAAGTCACCAGAAATGCACAGAGGTCGCCTAGGATTTGTCCTGAACAACCTTGGCAATATGCACAGACTAGCTGACGAACACTCCAAAGCCGAGGAATGCTATCAGGAAGCGCTCAGTATCCTAGAGAATCTGGCAGGAAGAGCACCCTCAGTGTATCAGCCATATCTCGCAAGGATTTTCTCAAACCTCTTGCTCCATCATGATCAGCAAGCAGAAACAGAGAAGGCTGATTCAGTCAAAAGAAGACTCCAAGAGCTCGGAACCAGTGATGCTGCTGAGCAGGAAGTCTGGATTGAGGAAGAAGACACTGAAGCCGGTGCATTCTATAACTTCTCCATAGTCTAGAGGAAACAGCGGACTACAGTAGAAGAGTGTCCGTTAGTCCAAAAGCGTGTATGGACTGGACCTAGTATCGACCATAGCGATTATATCTAAGAAAGCCTGACGTCGTTCAGATAGAGGTCTGATTACCATGGTCGTTGAGATTGACGACGAAACCAAGGAGCAAGTCATGCAAGTCTTCGAGGCTTTGAATCATGACGTCACTCTGCACGTATTCATTGAGGGAAAGAAGTGTCTCTACTGCAACGACGTGAGAAGTATGGCAGAGCAGATAGCAGATCTTTCAGACAAGATCAGTGTTGCCATACATGAAGACACGCTCGGCAAGGGGAAGGCCGAGGAATTCGGTGTGGAACGAGTCCCTGCAACCGTAGTTCACGGAGCAGAAGAGTACAAGGTACGCTTCTACGGTATCGCGGCAGGTCATGAATTCGGCGCACTCATAGGTACGATTGTCGATGTTTCTGCCGGAATCTCACAGCTACCTCCGGACATAATAGAGGACATCAAGGCAGTTGACAAGCCAGTACACATCCAAGTGTTCACAACACCTCAGTGTCCGTACTGTCCTGGTATGGTTAGGTTGGCAAACCAAGCGGCCGTTCTCAACCCATTGATTTCGTCAGACATGGTTGAAAGCCTGGAGTTCAGGGAGCTCACTGAGAAGTATCAGGTCTTCGGAGTGCCCAAGACGGTGCTGAATGACACAGTATCAGTCGAGGGACTGACTCCTCCAGAGATGTTCATCGAGAAGCTGTACGAGGCTGCTGACCAGTAGCGGCTCCACCAACGGGCGGAGATGGGAGACTATGGAGAAGCAATCATTCGTCATCATGCTGCGTCCCGCTCCCGCATACGGTGA
>JAEORS010000083.1:0-7607 GCA_016840795.1 Candidatus Thorarchaeota archaeon
AAGGAATAAACGAAGCATACGAGATTCTCAGCGATCCAGAGAAACGAGCCAACTATGACAGATGGGGAACTACAGACTTCCAAGGAATCAATATGGATGGGTTCGGCGACATCTTCTCTGAGATATTCCGTGGATTCTCAGGCTTTGGGGATTTTGGCTTTGGCAGGAGGGGACGTGCTGGACCGCCCCCCGGTCAGACCCTGAGAGTGACCATTCCATTGTCCTTTGAGGACGCATTCTTTGGTGTGGAGAAAGAGATTGCCTTCAATAGAATGATTCACTGCGAGTCTTGCAGAGGATCGGGCGCAAGTGCCGGGAGTTCTCCGCGAGCATGCCCTACATGCAGGGGTCGCGGACAGGTCATGCGTTCCATGGGAGGGTTCATGTCTGTGTCGCAGACGTGCCCTTCATGCGGCGGGGTGGGAGAGGTCATCGACACACCCTGCAAAGAGTGTAGTGGGAAGGGACTTCAGAAAGAGAGAAGAGAGATCAAAGTGCCGGTTCCGCCTGGAGTTGAGGATGGACAAGCCCTAAGGATACGCGGCGGAGGCAGTGCTGGGCCACGGGGTGGTCCTCATGGCGACCTGATTCTCGTGTTCGCGGTTGAGCCGCATGATACGTTCATTAGGAAGGGGCTGCACATCTACATGGAAATGGAAATACCGTTCTCGCTTGCAGTGCTTGGCGGGGAAGTAGAAGTCCCAACCATGCGCGGAATGAGCAAGATGAAGGTAGGAAAGAATACTCAGGGAGGGACCATCTTTCGGATGAAGGGTAAGGGAGTCTACTCCGACGACGGCAGAAAGGGAGACCAACTCGTTCGCGTAGTCATTCACATTCCGAAGAAGCTAACAAAGGAACAGAAGAAGTACCTTGACAAGTTTGATTCTGTATTTGGTTAGAAGCTGAGCGGCTTACATACGCATGCTTTCATCCTGAGTTTTGGGAAGCTGTTCGTGTTTGCGGGGATTACTACCCATGCTGTATCAGCCCCGCGGCCAGTGCCTCCAATGCACACCACATCACGGTCTATCGTAACAAGACCGGCGTCAGCGGCCATCAGAGCAATCTCGGCGCAGACCTTGGTCCCCTGCCCGAATGTACGAAATGCTATTGCCATGAGCTCTGTGGGTGTCCACGTACCTAGTTCCTTCCTGAAGCTTCTGGCAACTCCAGCAAAGGCATGGGTGGCGGTCAGAATCTTCGCACCTGCATCGAGGATTGCCTTACGATTCGCGTCTTCAAGTTCATTTTCGTTGGGTATTAGGAAACCGGTATGATGTGTGACAACTATTACCTCATGGCTGGAGAACCTATTGACGGCCGCAAGACCTGTCGCTCCGGTCGTTGTTGCCACCACGATGTGCCTAATCTCGGTGTTTTTCTTCAGGAACGACTCCACCACAGAGAGGACTTCCTCGGTGTGGTCAGGAGAAGCCTCATCTAGGTGAACTGTTTCGATCTTCATGAGGGACTATGGAGGCTCATCCCCGCTTTAGGATTACCTATCTCGACTTAATTGACGTCAGCGTCAATTTTCCTCCGCAGAACTAGACTCCTGAGCTCCATTCGCATGTTTGATGAATACTCACGCGGCTCACGAAGCATCAAGTAGAGTGAAGAGGATATTAACCTCAGAACCGCGCTCAACACCATCATTGAGAAGACTGCAAAGTGAGCTCCCATAACGAGAGCCATTGAATCCCCAAGGAGTCCCGATGTCAGAGCACCAAAGAAGTAGATGATTCCGGTGAAAGTGTTGAACACTGCTAGATGAGCACCTCTTTCCTTCTCGGGAGCGATATCAAAGATGTAGGCAGTAATCGAGTTGACGCTCGTTGCTACACTGAAACCGGCCAGAGCGTTAGCCATGTATATCATGATAGCATGCGTAGCAACAGCATACATGAGCGGAACAATGAACAGGGACCCTCTTCCTGCAAGAATCAACGGCTTCCGACCTACTCGATCACTTAGGTTCCCCATAGGAATTGTGAAGAGGATTACTGTGACACTCATGACAGCCGAGGCGATTGCAATCTCTAGGTTTGTGAAGCCGAGCCAATCCTTCTGGACAACTATGAAGTATGGCCAGGCCATTGACATCGCGAACGAGAAGAAGACCGAAACAAGAGCAAAGCGTCTGAAATCACCCGGTCGAGAGAGTAATGTCAGTACGGGAGGAAATTCTCTCTTCTTCGCCGGATCTCTTTTCCCCTCTCTGATTGTTAGAGATAGTATTGAGGTCACGATGCCAAAGATAGCTGTGAAGTAGAACGGCAAATAGTAGACCTCTCTCCAGGCCTCTACGGACGGCAATAGTATCAGTCCGAAATCCCCTAAGGCTGCTCGGAGAGAAGGAATCAACGCCGGAAATCCTGCAATAAAACCGGAAGCCAACGTTGCCACCAAGGATGCTACACTGGTTGCCATACCAAGCCTACCTAGCTCGGTCCCTCTGTGCTCCTCGTCCATGAGACCACCCAACAATGACTGCCAGGTGGGAATCTGTATACTGAACAGAATTGACTGAATTCCATATAGCAGTATCATCTCAATGGGAGTAGCCGCCCAAAGGAACAGGAACACCATTGCCAGCCCAGTGAGCGTTCCAAAGGCAACGAATCCCTTCGCATGACCAATCTTGTCACTCCAAGCTCCCCACGCCGGTTGGAGGACTGAGGGTGCAGCATTTCCCACACTTCTGAATGCACCAAGCTCGGCGTAGCTGGCCCCCATGTCAATCATGTAGGCCAAGAGAAAGGGTTGATGGAGACCCATAGCAAATTGAGTCAAAGATCCGATGACGTACACTCTTGGCGGGAGCTTCTGCCGCTGAACTTCTTCCGCCGAATCGGTCATCTTCATCCACCCTTGGTGACGTGCTGCTAAGTGACCAACATTTAACTCTAGTTCTGACGATATCAGCCTACTACAGTTTCAGCGAAAACCGTCACTGTTAATACGATGGGTTTCGTGGGTCATGTGGTTGTGAGAGCTCAAACATGCTCGGTGACAACATATATCGAAAACGAATGAAGCAAATCTCAGAGGCTTTGGAACAAATAGGAGTCGACTTCGCACTCCTTACTCCCTCTCCCGCGTTCCAGTATGTGACCGGCATTCGAGGAGGAATGATGGAACGTCTTGTTGCTCTTCTGATGAAACCTGATCAGGACCCCAAGATGGTGGCGCCCTCATTCGAGGTCTCCAATCTTTCGGAGCATACATGGGTTGAAGATTTCCTTCCTTGGGCTGAAGACGAAGACCCTTACAAGATCGTTGCTAGTGAGGCGGGAGCTGAGGACGGAGGCCATTCTGTCGCATTTGACGAACACCTGCCCTTAGGGGTCTACTGGAAGGTGGAGCAGGCGTTGGGTGGATTCCAGCGCACCACCTCTCTAACGCCTATAATCAATGAGATGCGACTCATCAAGAGTGATGAGGAGATTGATCTCATGAAGAGGGCAGGGCGAATCATTGATTCAGCAGTGACCAGGGCATTCAAAGAAGCCAGTTTTGGTATGACTGAGGTAGAGATGCGCCAGATTGTGCATGTTGAAGTCATTCGCCAAGGCGCTGAACCCACCTTCGCTGCTGTTCAGTTCGGCGAAAACAGTGCGGTGGCCCACGCCGCCCCTGGGCAGCGCGAGCTGAAGAGGGGCGATGTAGTTCTTCTCGATTGTGGATGCGTCGTCGGTGGCTACAACACAGACATGACACGAATGGGAGTTGCAGGCCCTCCATCTGATGAGATTAAGCACATTCACTCTATTGTGCTCGAGGCACAAGAGAACGCAATAGAACGGATTGCTCCCGGACTTGCATGTGGAGCTGCAGATGGGATTGCTCGCAAGGTGATTGAAGAGGCAGGGTATGGACATTGCTTCACACACAGATTGGGCCATGGTATAGGGATTCAAGTGCACGAACCCCCATATCTTGTAAGGGGCAATGCGCTAGAGCTCCAGCCCGGGATGACACACAGTGTCGAGCCAGGCATCTATCAAGAAACTAAGTTCGGTGTCAGAATTGAGGACTTGGTCTGTGTGAGAGAAGATGGTGCAGAACTGTTGACCTACACTCCAAAAGATCTCGCCATAATGGACATCTGATCTGATTCATTCGCTCTCTTTAGGCTCTTTTTGTGCCCTAGAGAGAATGTCCTCCATTCTCTTCTTGTCTTCTTCAGATAGGCGCTCCATCGCCTCTGCCGACTGTCTTAGCATCGGCGCCATGACGAGCGAATAGACTGCAGGCAGAGCAGCAATAGTCTCCATTCTCTCAATGTAGTCCTTCTCTGCAAGGTCACGGGATTCCTTTAGAGCCTCCTTGGAAACCTCTCCTTGACCAACACCGGGACAATTCTTGTTGCCTAGATAGTACTTCTCACCATCATGCTGCAAAGGGAACGTCTGGCAAGAAATCGGACGAGAGTATCTGATGGTGCATCCATTGGCATCCTCATCAAAGAATACACAAGCGGTCCCGTCGGGATCATCCTTGAGGGGCTTGCGAATAGTTTCTATCACGAAAGGGTCCTTCTCAGACCTAGGAGGCACGATTGTCAGACCAGCAATGATGTGGCCAATGTATCCCTGTGTGGTCCATCTGCTGAGGTCTCCAAGTGTCACATTGACGTTGGGGCGAATATGGCACTCTCGAGTCGTGCACTTCTGTTCGAGGCACTTGAAACTGTACTTCGCTTTTTCTGACTCTTCGGACAAATCGCATCACCGAATCTCTGAATGAACGCTGCTGATATCGTCAATCTCTTAATGTTTTCGAAACCGATACATAGCTAGCTACTTCGTACATGCCGAAAGGTATTTCTCCAAACTAAATGTGGCGAGGCAGTAGCAAGGGAGAGTCTTAACCTGCGGTACGCTGTGGAGTCCACAAAATGGTTGAAACTCAATGGTACAGCAACGACTTGGAGCACGTCTTTAGAGAACTTGAAACGACAGAGCGGGGCTTGAGCGAAAGAGAGGCTGCCGCTCGTCTCGAAACCTATGGATACAACGAGCTGATAGAAACTGGCAAGATAAGCCCCATCATGATGTTCTTGAGGCAGTTCACGGACCCAATGGTCCTGATTCTCCTCGTGGCCATCGCAATCTCAGTGTTCACCTCAGTCTTCTCTCATGAGAATGGAGGGGAGCACGGATTCATAGACGCCATAGTAATCTCTGCCATAGTAATCTTCAACGCAGTCTTCGGGTTCATACAGGAGTATCGATCTGAGAAAGCACTGGAAGCACTGAAGGAGATGGCTGCGCCAAGGGCCAAAGTAGTCCGTGAGGGAGCTTGGAGGGAAATCGACTCTCGCAATGTTGTTCCGGGCGATATAATAGGATTGGAGCCAGGAGACAGAGTGCCCACAGACGCTAGAGTAGGATATTCAGTTGGACTCGCCGCAGACGAGTCAGTCCTTACGGGTGAGTCAATAGCAGTGCGGAAGATTGTGGAACCGATTCATCTGGTGACAGTAACGGTCGGTGACATGAAGAATATGGTGTTTCAAGGGACAACTATTGTGTCAGGAAAGGGTCAGGCAGTCGTCACGGCCACAGGAATGAGAACGAGGTTCGGACGAATAGCGGAAATGGTTCAAGAGAGTGAGAAGGATGTGACTCCTCTCCAGCTCGATCTTGCGGACCTCGGAAAGAAGCTAGGGATCTTGGTAACAGCGCTCTGCATCATCGTCTTCGTCGCAGAAGTCATTGAAGGGGTCACAGCAAGTCCAGTTGAAGCACTTTTGGCAGCTATTGCTCTGGCAGTATCAGCGATACCAGAAGGGCTACCAGCGGTCGTCACCATCACTCTGGCCATAGGAGTTCAGATGATGGTCACCAGGAATGCCATAGTACGGCGATTGCCATCTGTGGAGACTCTTGGCTCCACAACTGTGATTGCTTCAGACAAGACGGGCACGATAACCAAGAATGAAATGACAGTACAAGCGCTTTTTATGAACGACATCACAGTAACTGTCACAGGAGCGGGCTACAACCGCCAGGGAGAGTTCTGTCGCTCTGATGCAGACTATGATGTCAGATCTGATCCTCACGCTGTAAAGCTCTTGGAGATAGGACAACTTTGTACGAACTCGCTACTTCAGACCGACCCAACTGGCAAGGCGGACTGGACAGTCATAGGAGACCCAACTGAAGGAGCACTGCTGGTTGCTGCCGAGAAGGCAGGTCTGACCTACGATGCCACAAGGTCGAAGTATACAGAGATCTCGGAGATCTCGTTTGACTCGGCAAGAAAACGAATGACCTCCATCTGTGAGGACAATGATGGCTCTCTTTGGGCGTTCTCAAAAGGCGCACCTGAGGTAGTCATCTCTCTCTGCAACAGGATCTATGCAAACGATGGTGTCTCTCAGCTGCCGGAGGATGCAAAGGAGGAGATTCTTAGAGTCAATGCGGGCTTCGCCGAAAACGCTCTGCGGGTCTTAGCATTTGCCTATCGACCTCTTAAGAAGAGGCTAATCGAGTGGGAACCAGAAAGCGTAGAGAAGGACCTGATTTTCGTTGGGCTAGTCGGTATGATCGATCCTCCAAGGGAAGAGGTACGAGAAGCCATAAGGACAGCTGAGCGGGCAGGCATTAGGTCCATCATGATCACTGGAGACCATGAACTGACAGCAAGAGCGATTGCTTTTGATGTCGGTCTCATTGAACGTCAGGCTGCAGTCGTCACCGGGGCAATGATAGATAGCATGAGTAGCGAAGAGCTTCGGGATGTGGTTCAGTCCATCGACGTCTTTGCTAGAGTTGCACCAGATCACAAACTTGAGATTGTCAGGGCACTCAAGGCACACAACGAAGTTGTGGCCATGACTGGTGATGGAGTCAATGACGCCCCAGCCGTAAAGACAGCAGACGTCGGTGTGTCGATGGGCATACGTGGCGCAGACGTGACAAAAGAAGCGTCGGATGTCATCTTGACTGATGACAACTTCGCCACGATTGTAACTGCAGTGGAGAAAGGACGTGAGATTTACTCGAACATCCGGAAGTTTGTGCGGTTCCTCTTGGCGGCCAACTTCGATGAGATATTCCTAATATTCACAATGGTGATGCTAGGACTTCCTCTACCGCTCACTCCGATTCAGATCCTATGGCTGAATCTGGCAACTGATGGCTTTCCCGCATTGGCTCTAGGCGTGGATCCGGCCGAGGAAGGAGTGATGGAGAGACCTCCGAGAAAGCCCGGCGAGAAGATGATGAACAGAGGTATGATCCAGTTCGTCATAGTCGCGGGGTTTGTAGCATTTGCATCATCAGCCTTCGTCTTTCTGTGGACGCTTTCGACATACGGCGGGTGGATACCAGGCTTGACTGGTCCACCCGTCGATTGGACTGATGGCCTATGGAGTGGTGTCCTAACGCACGCGAGGACCGCCGCATTTGCCGGTGTCGTGACATTCGAATTGATGTTCGTTTGGAACTGTAGAAACGAGTACAAACCTGTGTGGAAGACTCGCATCACAAACTCAAGAGCACTGATTGCTGCAGTCCTTCTGTCGGTCTTCCTTACGTTGGTCACAATCTATGTCCCCTTCATGTGGCCCCTTTTCGAAACGATGCCACTACAGC
>JAEORS010000084.1:0-7596 GCA_016840795.1 Candidatus Thorarchaeota archaeon
AGTTTCCTCTATGGGTTTCCTTTATTGACTCACTACATTTTCTTACTGCAGATCTTGACAGGGGAAGAACTTTCTCGCGAACCCCGTCGTCAGTTTCGATTTCAGTCCTCATCGGCTTAAGAATCTCGGAAAGTTTCATGGTTGTCAACACCACCTCAAATGCTGTGAATCTTCTTTATGTGTTTCTTACTAGAGAGTAGTACAACTCTGCTTTCCACCTGCTCGTCTTGAACATAGTACCCTGTGAGTGCTGATAATGCCTCAGAAAAGGCACGAATCTCTCGGTGAGAAGGCGCATTTTCCTGAGCGAGTCTACCCCTTGAAGAGCCCAGAAACATGAAGCCTTTCACTTCAACGAAATCAGGCTCTCCTTTCAGTATCATCTCACTGTATGAGCGAATTCCGTTCATGTTCTGACCTTCTACCATGGTGAGCCGATTTGTGCGTCGACACGAGAGTGAATGCAACAACTCCTGAGTTTCGTTCAGCCTTTTCCAACCGTCTGAAACACTTGGTTTACATAACCGCCTGTAGATGTTTTCGTTTGGTGCTGCTAGAGTCACATATAGCTGCGTTGGGAGTGACATTTCAGCTATTACTTCTGGTTGGGAACCATTTGTAACAAGAAATGTGGTCATTCCCCGCTTCTCTGCCTCATCAATAAGCCCACTTAGATGAGGATAGAGTGTTGGCTCTCCTGCTAATGATATGGCTAGATGTTTTGGGTCTCTGGCTTCTTCATATTTCTCAGCAGCCACTTCTGCAGTGACTTCAGGGTTGTATCCTCCTAGAGACCTGAGGTTCGCTGTAAGAGTCTGGTCCAACAATTCTGATGGCGGAAGCACGTCCTCATTCTTGACTGCAGTCTGATCCCATCCCACTCCAACGTCCGTAGGTGTGACTCGCCAGCAGAAGTCGCAGTTCTGAGTACATTTGTCAACGACCGGTGTCATCTGCAAGCATCGATGACTCGCGATTCCATAGAACCGCTGTTTATAACATACATCTCCATATACCAGACTCTTTCTTTGCCATTGACATGCTTTGAATGCTCCACGCTCTCCAAGGAGATGGTACCCCTGTCGTTTGAGCTTCTCTCTCAATTCAATAGGCATGTCAGAACTCAAGGTGTATTCGGGCCTAGTCTGAGGGCTTGTCTTATGAGCGTTTGGCAAAGAACTTCGTTTCATCTGTTTGCGGCCAATCTTGCTGCTAAATCCTCTTGAATACTCCACGATCCTGTTAAAATCCCTCTGCGGGAGAGTTCTCCAAGTGTACTTCTACTATCCTGGTCCAGTTTTCCAGGCGGCATGGTTTCGAACTCGCTGCCTGGCAATGGCATGAAGACATGACCGTGGACCATTGCGCCCATGTCTGAGAGTGTCTGACACATCTCGATAGTTGCATCCAATTCCCTCCTTGTTTCACTTGGGAGTCCAAACATCATGTCAACGTGTGGAGTAAAACCGCAGTCGATTGCAATCTTGATTGCATCTAGTCCTTCTTCCACAGTGTGGTGACGATTACTGTGTTCGAGAACCCTATCACTTGCTGATTGAAGCCCTATCTGGAGTGTATCGTTTGCCACATAGTTACGCATCATCTCCAAAACCTGTTTGGTGACAAATTCAGGTCTCACTTCAGATGGAAAGGCCCCGAAGAATACTTCTTCAAGTCCCATCACTGCAGTTGATTCTCTTAGTAGTTCCTCAAGTTTGTCAGAGACCACCTCGCGTCCCTTTCCTCCATATGAGAGGGCATTAGGAGAGAGAAACCATGTCCTCCTGAAGCCTCTTTTCTGAACAGCTTGCTCAAGCCAATGCACTACCGAATCCACAGTTCTATGTCTTACACCTCCGCCAGTCAGAAACGGAGTACAACAGAACTTGCAGGCAAATGGGCATCCCCGAGTCACTTCGATGGGTCCAAGAATATTCATCTCTAAAGCAAACGGTGGATAATCATCAAGGATCACCTTTGGACGGTCTTTTGGCTTGGGAAATGAGGTATCATCCCCTGTCGCCACGCCATCCAACTTCGCAGGGTCATCATCATCAATCAGATACCACATCAAATCCCTGAATGTCTTTTCTCCCTCGCCCACCACGACAAAATCAAAGCCCGCATCTAACAATTCTGCAGGCCGTGCACTTGCGTGAGGCCCGCCCCCAACGAGTATGACCGAGTCGCCAAATCTGTCCTTTACTCTCTTAGTTTCACGAAAAACCCGGTCAATCTGTGTGCTCATTACTGACTGAGCGATGACGACACGCCCCCTCTCAACCTCTCGCTGAATCATGTTATTTGATAGCTCAAGAGGGGCACTCACTCTAAGATCGGTCAGTCGATGGTCTGTTTCTATGGATCCGAGAAGAGCCGCTACACTATAGCGTGATGAGGAATGAGTGCGGAATATCAGATGATAGAATTCCAATGAATGCACACGCACTAGTTATCGAAGACCTGTTCGGTGACCCCATCCTTTGTCACTGTCATCACGTGTATGGACCCGCCAGACTGTGCGTCTCTGGCTATTCCTGCCTTAACAGCAGCGACAGCAATCTTCTCGGCTTCCTTGACGGTCAGTCCCTCTTTGTAGTCTTTCTCTAGGACGCCATAGGCTGTCTGAGTTCCACTACCCGTGGCTGTGAACTCATCAGGAATGAGTGAACCACCCATGTCAAGTGAGTAGAGTGCAGGACCACTTTCATCCACGCCAACAATTACAGTCTGTACATAAAGGGGTGCCATCTTCTGCTGATACAGAGTATTGGAGAGCATCTTAGAGAGCGCCCTTACACTGATGGACTTCTTCTGATTCAGTTCATAGAGTTTGATATAGGCCCGAAGCCTGTTTACAAGCATCTGATAGTCTGACGTGAGTCCTGCAGAGGCCAAGACTATCGAGTCAGTAAGCTTGAATGCCTTGACACCTTTGTCTGTTAGTATGAAAGTGCCCCAGCTGACTAATGAGTCAGTAGCGACAACGGCACCATCGCTGCATTTTATTCCGACAACAGTTGCACCAGTAGGAAGTGACATTAATACAAGACCTCCGTCAGGACTCTCGTCCCAGATTAGGGTCAGGAAGGTTCTGTTTAAAACGTTTTGACCTGTTCCTTTTGTACGGACATAGACTAATAGGAATTGGTAGTCAGAAATGAAATGGTTGAATCCCTTTGCAAAAATCCCGACGATCATGACCGCAGAGGAGATTATTGATTTCGCTCACAGGAAGTCGACAAGGCTTAGTATGAAGAGCTCTCTCAGACTAAAGAGAGTTGAACGCACTCGGATTAGAGAGATATCGCGTCTTCAGGAGTTTGCAAAGCAGGTCAAATCTAAACTGAAGAGTGCAGTAGAAGACTTCCCGACTTTGGGCCGCCTTCATCCGTTCTACTACGAATTGACAGAGATTCTTGTAGGCACTGATAGACTGAAGCAAGCTCTTGGTGCTGTCTATAACAGCATTCCACCCATTGATGATATAACTGACAATCACATTCAGGCATTGAAACTCGCCGACGACTTTCGGCAGATGAAAAAGACCCGGAGAGCAGCAAAGGGAAGGATATCTTCGATTCTACGTGCTACTGCTCCTAATCTGGACTTCATTATCATGGCAAAGATGGAGATGGCTCGCCTTCCCGGAGTCGCGCCAGATGAACCCACTATTGTCTGTGCTGGCTTTCCAAATGTTGGCAAATCTACTCTTGTGAAGGCCATTTCCTCTGCAGAACCAGAGATAGCACACTATCCTTTCACAACAAAGAAGGTAATCATTGGGCATCTAAAAGTTGGAAACCAGTACGTTCAGATCATCGACACCCCGGGCATACTTGACAGACCCATGTCCGAGCGTAACGAGATAGAGAAACAGGGGATTGCAGCTCTGAAATACCTCGCACATGTCATCATTTTCATGATGGACCCTTCCGAGGCATGCGGTTGGAAGTTGGAGGACCAGTTTAATCTCTATAGAGAGGTTCGCAAGATGTTTCCATTGAACCCACTTCTGGTTGCTTTCAACAAGATTGACATCGCTCAGCCTGAACAGCTGGAAACTGCGAGAGGTATGATTCAGGGCGCTCATGAGATTGTTGCGACGGAAGGGATTGGAGTCAATGAATTGATGACTGCAGCTCTGGAAGAGGTGGACCTAGAATCCATCCAAGAGGCAATTCAAGAGTTCCTAACAACAATCTCAGAGGGCAAGTCCGGTCCCAGCGACATCTAATGTGCCCGCCTCACCTAGCTTTCCCTGCAAGGAGAAATCAGCGTCCAGTAGTCTCTCCGCTGCCCATATGTTGGTCTTCAGATGTGATGTAACTTCAGTCACTCCAATCCTACTCATGCCATCAGCCAGCGCCATATAAGGAATCAACATGTCACAGAGATGCGAATCAACTGCCATTCCTGTGGAGAGCTCTTTGAGGAGATGTTCCGCACACTCAGATCCAACTTCTTCTGCAGGCTTTCCCTTTGCCCCCAAGTTATCAGCGCCAAGTCTTAATCCGAAAAAGGACTCAGCCCAGATTACGATTCCACTACCCGCTCCAAGATGTTTGTCTTCCTGCTTTGGGTATGATTCCCTCTCAATCAAAACATCGGTGATGCCGTTCTCATGGAGCTTCTCTTGTGCAGAGTCAGCCTGTCGCTCAGCCACATGCGCAGGCAATCTTACACAATGTGAGAGTCCCCGTACCTGTTTTATTTCACCAAATCTTTCTCGCTCAATGGGTGCTATTCTCCTTACAGGAGTAACATTGCAGGTCACCTTCCCACCACCACGGGGAAAGTGACCTCGACGGCTCATTGAGATCTCAACAACTGGTCCCATGATGTGAAGAACGTGCGCAAATACCTCACGCATGTAATCAATCGTGGGGCTCCACGAAACATCAGTACCGCCAGTCAGGCTAAATCGGACTGGTTCAGGCGATAGGACAGCGGCAGGCAAGGCTGCCTGAAGAATGAGCGAGATTGATCCAGCCGTTCCAACATCATATCTGAAGTGGCCTCCCTTTCTTTCACGTGGCGTGAATTCTACTTGTGTGCTTCCCACTTCAAGGCCCTTAACATCTGCACTAACTAGTTGAGCTAACACCTCAATTCCAGCTATGTGCTGCTTCTTCAACCCAGGCTTTGGTCGGCCAGCACGGATATTTGAGATACTTACTGGCTGCATAGTCAACGCTGAAATGGCAATCGATGTTCGGAGAATCTGACCACCGCCCTCTCCAAAGGCACCATCAATCTCAATCATCTCCATACACCAAGCAATCTCTAGTGATTTGGTTTGTAAAGACTTCCGTTTTCATGCGAGTAGAGAACGCTTTTAATGTCACAGGCCTCGTCAGATTGAGGTCAAGATGAGATCCGTGTTCATTGGACGTTTTCAACCGGTCCATAAGGGCCATGTCCATACTGTAAAGCAGATTCTCGAGAAGGGTGAAGACCTAGTCATTGTGATTGGGAGCGCTCAGTATTCACACACACCCAGCAATCCATTCACCGGTGGTGAGAGGGTCATGTTCATGAGACAAGCTCTCATTGAAGAGGGCATAGAACTAGATCGAGTAGACATAGTTCCTCTAGCTGATATCAATATCCATCCTCTCTGGGTTGCACACCTCAAGAGCTTCGTTCCATACTTTGACAAGGCTTACACTCATAATCCACTAGTGGCTAGATTGCTGAAGGACGCTGGCATTGAGGTTGATGAAACAGAGCTTCTTGAACGAACCACGTATAGTGCGAAGCACATACGGGACCTCATCCTATGGAACAATCCTGAGTGGGAAACCCTTGTACATTCGGCGGTTGCCAACCTGATTAAGGAACGCAAGATGGACGAGCGAATACGAGAAATTGGTGAGGTCACCACAAAACGCTGACTCACACAGCAGACTTTAAATATGGACCTAAGATGACACTCTGTTGGTGAACGTATATGCTAGGTGAACGCGTTCCGATTCAATAAAATGCTAATTCTCAGTCCTAGTCAGTACTCCATAGAACAATCATATCACAGGAGTAGATGCAATGAGTGGTAGTGACAAGAACAAGGAATCGAAGCAAGCAATCTTCCACATAAAGAAGGAAGAGAACTTCCCCGACTGGTTCGGTGAGATATGCAAGGTAGCTGACCTCGCAGACATCCGATATGGCGTCAAGGGCTTCACCCCGTTTCCTCCGTGGAGCTACATGACCATGGACATCATGTTTGACTTCTATGAGAAAGCTCTGAAAAGCAAACGTCACTTGCCCATGCTATTCCCGACCGTGATCCCTGAGAGTAATCTCACCAAAGAGGCTGAACATGTCGAGGGCTTCACTCCTGCAGTGTTCTGGATTAGGGAGATTGGTGATGGCGAAGAGCTTGAGGAAAGACTGGCTCTGAGACCTACGAGTGAAACTGCAATCTACCCAATGTACTCGCTTTGGATAAGAAGCTGGCGTGACCTGCCTCTTAAGAGGTATCAAAGATGCTCGGTGTTTCGATCGGAGATAAAGAGCACACGTCCCTTCCTAAGAGGCCGTGAGTTTCTATGGATTGAGAGCCACAATGTGTTTGCTACACATGAAGAGTCTCTTGCACAGGTGATGGAGGATCTTGAGACCACAAAGGAAGTCGTCACAGGAGACTATGGACTGCCAATAATGGTGTTCAAACGGACACAATGGGATAAGTTTCCCGGTGGGTTGAATACCTACGCAGCAGACACTCTGATGCCTGATGGAAAGGTCATCCAATTGCCATCCACACATGACCTAGGCGACAACTTCGCAAAGGCTTTCGACATCAAGTACCTCAATGAGAACAACGAAACAGCGTACGCTTGGCAGACTTGCTATGGTCCTGCTGTGTCTAGGATGTTCGGGGCCCTGATATCTATACATGGTGATGACAAAGGTCTCCGTCTGCCTTTCAAGCTTGCTCCCTATCAAGTGGTCATCATCCCCATAATCAAGGGGAAGAATGCAGAGGCCGTCCTCAAGTACTGCAAGAAAATCGAGCAGACCCTCGAGAAGGCTGGCTTCAGGGTCCACTTGGACGACTGTGATGCCACTCCCGGCTGGAAGTACAACTACTGGGAGATGAAAGGCGTGCCTATCCGTATCGAAGTAGGCCCAAGAGACATCAAGGAGGAACAGGTGGTTGTGTTCCGCAGAGACCTCATGAAACGTAAATCCATAGCCATGAAGGACCTGAAGAAGCACGTCAAGTCATTGGGCAAAGAAATCGACCAGACTCTTAGATCACAGGCCGAGTCCAAGTTTGACGGCCTTATAGTAGATGCAGATACAATCGGTCAGATCGCAGATGCCATGGACAGGGGTAAGATTGCTCGGACACCATTCTGCACTACAGAGATGCAAGGACTGAGTTGCGATGAGGAAATCAAGGACAAGACTGGTGGTGAGATACGCGGTACCCGGATAGACATCGACGAAGACGCCGCGGGAGTCTGTCCTGTGTGTGGAAGGGTTGCCCAAGACGTTGTCTATATCGCCCGCTCGTACTAGTATACAGTTTTGGTCCTAGCAATAGGACCAACCTTCCTTCTTTTCTCCTCATGAACACACCTTTAT
>JAEORS010000085.1:0-7537 GCA_016840795.1 Candidatus Thorarchaeota archaeon
AGTTTCTCCTCCTTGTCCGGGATTCCCTGAAAGAGTAGAAGCCGCTCCCCGAGTCCAAGCTTCCTCTCATACGTCTGGATCTTTGGCGGTCTCAAAAGCCCCTTCTTTCGAAGCTTCTCTAACCTGTACCTAACCGTCCTTTCATGGATACCAAGCTTATCACTGAGGTATTTGGCACTGACTTTCTTCTTTTCCTCTCGCAGTGCACTCAGAATCTTTCGGTAGTCATCGTCAAGGTCTACGGAGATCTTCAGGCTTGTCACTTCCAAGAGTAAGTTTCGTGTACTGCAGAGGATGCTTGAAGAAGCTCCTCAAAAGGGATGCATATCATGCTCTTTTGGTGGTTGGAACGCAAATAATCATCCCGCTTCATTACTCTTGGCAAAAGCTTTATATATATATGTTGCCGTATATTCATATAGCGGTAACAAGTGGCAACAACTCGGATTGTAGGATTCCGATACTGACCGATGCAGCAAGAATCGGCAAGAGCCAACCGCGGTATCAATGAATCTGCTGATGGCGCTGGTTCCACAGCGAATCACAAGTTTCTCAGTCTCTTTCCATCCCCATAGTGCTCAGTGGATTCTCCTCCTTCAACTCCAAGGTCGCGAGACGTGTCGAAACAAGGCCGGTGGTTGATGCCCTTGTGCCGCACCCTATACCGGATGTGCATGGAAATGGCAGCAAGGCAAGTCCCAATGGTTCAGAGTACAATTGTAGTGATCAAACCAATCGAGGAATTAGTAGATGAGCTCGATGAGAAGTATCAAATCTCTGCGCCCGAACTCCGCCGACATCTGGCGGCTGAAGCGGCAGTGCGTGATCTAGAACGCATCAAGACCAGAGGTCTGGTGAATCTCAGGAGTACGTTCGTACATTGAACGGGTCCAGCTCGTTCAGGAACCACAGTCCCAATCCAAAGGGAATCAAGTCATCAGCTGGTGACACATGTAGTTGCCAGCTGATGCAGCTCTTTTTGATGAAATCGTGCCGATGTTAGTGGAAGCAGTGTCTGGTTGTCGAATCCCTAACATTTCATATTGTGGAACAGATAGACACCAACTTGGAGCCAGTGTGGCCCGGAGCACAACAGGGTTAATATCTCCGAAGCGCCAATCTTCTGAAGTTACTTCGGTATGAGGCAGATACTGAACCGGGGGAATCCGGCCATGCGATTGACCAGAAGGAAGAGCAACTACGTAATCGCCTTCATACTTCTGGCGCTGGTTGCCGTATCAGGCACAGGTACCGTCTTCCTGAGTCAGCCTAGCCGTGTGCCGACAGAACAGTTCATCGTGGAAACGATAGGAAATCCAGACTCCATGGATCCGCACGTGGACTATTCCAGCTTTGGTGCGGATATGCTCTTCAATGTCTATGAAACGCTCTATACTTACCCTTGGGGCACAAACAATACTGAGCCGTCTGTTCCCTTGCTCGCTGCTACGGCCCCGGTGACGTCTTCTGATGGTCTCCAGTACAACATCACTCTCAGACAGGGAATCCTCTTTCATGATGGTACCCCATTCAATGCAAGCTGTGTTAAGTGGAACATAGAGAGATTGGCCAAGATGTTCAATACAGAAGGGCCTGCAAGAATAATCATTGAGCCACTTAGAGGCGGCAGAACACTCATGGCGGAAGCCTATGTCAACGGCACAAGCTCCGCCGAATTCCAGTCCGCTTTCGATGACTGGCAGGCAAACTCCAGCGCCATCATCGTCTTGGACGCCTACACCGTACAGTTCAATCTAGAGCGTCCTTTTGCCCCATTCATCCCAGCTTTAACTCATCCAGTTGGCTCGATTATGAGTCCGACCTACGTACTGAGAAGCCCAGCAAACGACACCGGGCCGATGGACTCTCATTGGGGGGTTCACCATGGTCAGATCGGCACTTGGATGGACACGCACACATGCGGAACTGGTCCGTATATGCTCGAAGAGTGGAGACCCTACGAATTCATACATCTGGTCCTGTTTGAAGACTATTGGAGAGCAGACTCGACGGAACATGCCATTGAACCTCCAGACTACGCCGGGTCAATGACCGATGCTTGGTACAAAATCAACGAGGATAAAACAGGAAGACTGCTCAATCTTAGGACAGGTCTCGCCGATTCAGTCTACTGGCCAACAACGAACGCTGATGAGATTTGGGACAATGATACACAAAGCTCGAAGGATTCCAACATTGAGGTCGTAACCGATGGCCTAGGCTACACGCTGACGGCATTCACTTTCAACTTCAACCCAATCAACATAACTCGCGGCGGAAACACGACCGAGGTCACGAGCCCCTTCATCTATCGTGAACTTAGGAAGTGTTTTGCCTATGCCTTTGACTATGAGGCAGCCATAAGCGTAATGCTCAGAGGTTGGGGCATCCAGGCCAAGGGCTTCATCCCCCAGGGCTTGTTCGGCCAGGACTCTTCATACTGGAACGAGGAATACAACGTCAGTGAGGCTGTCTATTGGTGGAACGCCGCCATGAACGTTTCAGGATTCGTTGACACGATTAATGCCATGGAGGGTTACATCGACCTATTCTACAACATAGGCAACATAGTCCGTGAGCAAGGGTCGTTCCTCATGAAAGACGGTTTCGAGTCGGTCATGTCTGATCCGAGGACCAACCTTACAGGAATCAGTCCAGTTCCTGAAGTAAGGGTCAACCCTCTGGAATGGGCAAACATGGTTGAGAAAACGGAAGATGGCGAGATGCCAGTCTGGCTCATTAGTTGGTCACCAGACTACGCAGACCCCCATGACTTTGCATGGCAGTTTGCACATTCCCAAGGTACTCACATGGAGCTTTCCGGCTATGGTAACACCACCGTTGATGAGTGGATTGTCAACGCGAGCGCGTCTACTAGCAGTGAAGAGAGATTGGATCTCTATGGAAGGATTCAGGCACAGATAGCTCACGACCAGCCGAGCATCTACTTGTACCAACCCAGGCAGTTTGAAACGCACAGAGCATGGGCGAAGGGCAGCGGTCTGAACTTCAATCCGATGCACGATTACTATTGGTACCACATATGGAAGGACTATGAGGTGGGATACTACCGTCCCACCCCGTCATTCTATGACCCACTGTATATGCTTTGCATTTTACTGTCTGCTGGGTTGTTCATTGCCATCCTCGAAAGGGCGGTGCGCAGGGCAGGAGAATCATTTGTGACTGTCTTCATGATTATTGTAGTCCTATTCTTCTTCCTACCCTTCCTGCTCATCCCCGGCCTCATCTTCCAGTTCTTCTTCAGTCCGTTATCTGCCGGTCTCTTCGGGTTGATGGCACTGCTCTTGGTGTTTGAACCAGACCCTGACCCAGGGCGACCTGAAGAGAAGCCAAAGATGTATGATGATTGGCCAGTTCGTGACGGATTTCAGCGTGGATCAAGCATCAGAGAGGCCCCCACGCAAGCACGCGTGGAAGAGGGTGACTTCTTGTGGCTTCGGCAGGTGAGAGATCGACAGAAACCTGAACCAGAGTATGAACCCTGTATCGTAGGAATTGAAGCCAAAGAAACGAGATGGCAATACGATAATGAACCAGACAGCCCAATAGTAACATTGGCCAAGACAATAGCCCACGGCATGGCATTTTCCCTTCTGACATTCATCGTCGGCATAGATGTCTTTGTGATCATCCTTATGTTCATCACAATGGGGCCGCTTGGAACGTTTGCCAGTTTTGTAGGATTTGGACTTCTCTTCGTAACAGTGGGATGGACAAACAGGGCGCTAGCCAGAAGACTCTGGGGCATCAGAAGTAGTGACAGATGGTTGACACTGTTCATTCACGGGATAGTCCTACTTGGTGCTTTCTACATCGCGTTCTTCGTGCAGATCTATGTGATAGCTATTGTCTTCTCAGCTGTAGGTTGGTATGCCTTCGTCTACTCACTGGCCTATTCACCAGTCAATGTGCTCATCGGCGCGATAGTTGATGGTCACCTGGCAAAGGTAATTGCAAGAATATGGCAGACCAAGTGAATTCATGTGTCAACACGATAGCCACTTGAGTGCCCCAGGCCTCAAACAACAAAACGCTCGGCTAGAAATCGTCTACTTCCGAGGCAGGCTTCCTGACGCCTACGCACAGAGATCCGTAGTTCGTTAGTTTCCATTGTCCGTGCTTATTTCGAGCGACAGTTACTGGTCTTGGCGAATCTGCTCCACCACTCTCTATGAAGATCTTGCGTGTCTTGTCGTCGATACTCTGGTCGCGGGTCACGGTCATTACAAGGTTGTTCTTGTCGAATGAATAGTCGTCCCTCCAACTGGCCCCCAAGTACGAGCGTGCGATGTTCTTGTCATCCTGAAACTGCCCTATGTAGTACCTAGCACTCTTAGCCAGCTTGAAACCTGATGGGGACTTGCTGGACTCCATGCAATCCCTCTTCGAAACAACCACAGTCATCATTGCATCTGCGAGGTCTGCATCCTTCTCAATATTCAGCGCGGCAACAAGGTAGTAGATTATGGATTCATATGGGTCGCCAGCATGCTTCTCCCACGCCGCTTTGAACTTCTTGAAATCAGTAATTATTCCCTTGATGACTTTCTTAGTCATTGCGGTTCACTGCCGCGCTGTGACCACTTTAGAAGAAAAGCATTAGGGTGATGTGGCCTCTGACCAGACCCTCTTGAACCATGAAACCACAGCGCTATTAGTTTCGGCGACTGACTCAGGCGTGGAGAGAGTGTGATCCGCACCTTTCACCACGACGAGCTCTTTAGGCGGCCCTGCAAGGTCATAAAGGTGCTCTACACCTTCAAGAGGAATTTCCTTGTCAGCGTCCCCCGTTGTTATCATAACCGGCCTCGGCGAAATCCTTCCAATCTCATTAATTGGGTTGTAACCCTCGGCGTCTTCAACCATACTCCTTAGGATTCGCTCTCTAGTCGAAGCATCTGCAAGGCCATGAAACTCATCCGGAGAAGTTTCCAGAATATATTGCACAGCGGGAGCAATCATCGGAGATTTGGCAAACCATAAGGTGTCAAACACGGGCGCACGAAGACAGACGGCACTTATCCGCTCATCTCTTGCGGCGGAACACACAGCCACGGCTCCGCCATAACTAGGACCATAGACACCGACCCAGCCCTTGACAGCCACATCGGACCTAAGCAGATGAGTCACCGCGTTCTGCGCGTCCTCAATCTCGTTGGACAGACTGAACAGCCCTTCACTGCGTCG
Source organism: Candidatus Thorarchaeota archaeon (assembly GCA_016840795.1). Classification (GTDB taxonomy): domain Archaea; phylum Asgardarchaeota; class Thorarchaeia; order Thorarchaeales; family Thorarchaeaceae; genus SMTZ1-83. The sequence goes on from JAEORS010000085.1 coordinate 5,212, forward strand.
GAAGCCCCTGAAATCGAAGGTGAGCACTAAGAAGCCAGCCTTAGCGAGCGTTGTGGCAGAACCACTCACTTGGTCGCTCGAACCGGGCAGTCCATGGAGTTTGCATATGCCAGGGAATGGACCTTCACCCTCTGGGGCCACAAAATCCCCTCTCACTCTCTCTCCTTCAGAAAGAAACTCTGTCGGCACGACTCGAATCGAGCGCATGGGAAGCCCGTGAATTGGTCTCTTATAGTTTCATCTTCTGGGAGCACAATAGGAACCTATGCGGCGCTCAGAATCCGTATACGAGCCCCAAACCAAGGGTTATCGCTATGGCCATCATTACGATTGTGAGAAGCGCTAGAAGTCTGTGCACGAGGAGGTACCTCTCCCGGGTTAGACCCAAATGGGATCTACCGTATCCCGTTATTGCCGTTATGACTGCCAGGACAAGCGAAATAGCACCCACCCAAGTATGTGGGTAAAAGAAGTGAACGCCTCCTCCAAGCGAAACCATGTAGAAAGCCACTGCGAATCCGCCGAGTCCCACCGCTGCACCGAGAGTTGAGATTGCACGATGGATGCGCAACCACCACCTTCGCTGCCTCATGAACCTAGCAATCACAACAGCCAAGACGAAAAGAATGATTGCTGTTGTCATGGTGCCCGCGTGAACCTGCCATAACTCGATTTGCATTCTGTAGTACAGCCTCCTTCGTATTCTGCCAGACTACCTTCTTCTGGCAACTCTGAAAGCAACCATTACGACTCCGAGAACGATGACTATTCCTATTATCAGTAGCGTCGGAGAGATGAGGTCAAGGTCTCCGTTCGTTGTGCCACCGTTAGTAGTCGTGGTCGTGGTTGTTGGTTCCGTAAGAGTAAGCGTCCTTTCTATGGTACCTCCTTGAGAACACTCGGCCCACACCCTCAGAACATCACCATCATTTGCTGCAACTGCGAAGCTATCGCTTGCAGTAGAGCTACTCTCTTGACTTGTATACAGGGATGAAACGATTCTGATTTCGTTCTTGAATACGGTAATGTTCTCAATATAGTGTGTGTTTGGATCTGCAACGGTGTGTAAGATTGTCACGGTAAGCTCCTGTGAACTCCAATCATAGAGTAGGGTCATGTTCGAGGGCGCATGGGCGGCCACAGATGGCGGGGCCATCGTAACGGCGACAAATACCATGAACACAGTACATACGAGAACCCTTGCAGCTGGGAATCCTCTTCTCATTCCGTCCAGTCCTCACCAATAGCGGAGCTCTCTCTACAGAATAAGAGTCTTTGGAAAGGGAAGAAGAGGACGCCGAAAACTCTCAGGTTTCGAACAGATTCATTTGCTGCCAACTCAAACATCCTCGTTAGTTACCTATATCTGTCTTCGAATACATGGCGACTGAAACAAAGGTGTGTGTGTTTCTGATAAGGCCGATTGACGTGGGTAGTTTCCCCTTGGATTCAGACCTAGAACGTTACAAGAAAGGGGCTACCGACATTGAGAAGGATTCGTCCTCCCAGACTGAAGATGCCCTCTATTTCATTGAGGGACATAACAAGACATTCCAAAGGAAGGCAGTGGCGATGGGGCCACAATCGGCAGTGGTGGCCTATGCACAGTGCAGAGGAATGATTGACCAATTCCTTGAACCAATGTTCAGAAGCGTACTCGGCCTCAGCGGGTTGGAAGAGGAGAGTATCATCTCTGAAACAAGAGCGCAGCAGGTAGCTGCGATGATTGCACAAGGTGACGCAAAGATATCCTCATCGGATGCATCTATGCCTGAGATTATCGCCCTTGAGAGAGATGCAAAGACACTCTGCGAGAATCTAGACACGGATGTTCTTCGCTACAAGGCATGCATTACAGGTCCCTTAGAACTCACTCTCAACTTCCAGAGATTGCTCGGTTTCCCGAGGATCTATGATAGCACTCTCGTCGAGTTTTTCTCAGATGTTGTAAAGGCATTCGTGGAGAATTCTTTGAGGAACACTAAGCATCTCAGATCAGTAGTGGTTTCCATAGACGAGCCATCCCTTGGACTTGAGGGACTCGCCGACTTCTTCTCCGACACAGGGACCGACCCAAACCTGACTCACCTTCTATCATGCTGGAATCGGGTCTATGATGCTGTGCCATCGAATTCATTCCGAGGGCTTCACTTGCACACTTCACCTTTCGAACAACTGTTCAATGCCAAGTGGAATCTTCTTGAAGCTCACGTCGGGGTCTTCGTCAAGAGTGACTGGCTTGAGCAGTACGACAAGTTCGTCCGTGCAGCAATTATGAGAACGGACGGACCTGACATCCCAAAGGGAGCGGACCTTAAGGCCACAT
>JAEORS010000086.1:0-7490 GCA_016840795.1 Candidatus Thorarchaeota archaeon
GATCCTATCGAGTCCAAGGCAGTCGAGCCGGCCCATACAAGAGCGGCGGATATTGTAGAAAGGACCCTGGAATCGATTTCGTGGTCCCTGCAGACTGATGCCACTACAACACCCTCCTTAGTGGAGAGAACAACTTGCCTAACAGAGTTGTGGACCTCAAGGGCTTCTTCAAGTAGTGTGGCCACCTCGGCGAGAGTCTTCTGTGGCATCTTCTTCATCCCTTCAATCGCTGCGAACGGTGTTGTAACTCTACTACTTATAACTCATGCTCTCAAACTTCTCGATATGAAACCTGACGACGTAATCTCAGTGTTCATGAAAGCCGAGATTCTGAAGAATCTGCAGAGAACGGGATGGGCTACTGCCGGGGTTCATGCCAGTGCTGTTGAATCTGTGGCTGAGCACTCGTATGGAACGACATTCATCTCACTTATCCTCGGAAACTTGCTCAAGAATGAGGGAATAGAAGTTGATTTGGAAAAGACACTCACGATGGCGGTACTTCACGATCTGGGGGAGTGTGTTGTATCTGACATACCAAGCTCGTCAGATACAGCAGACTCAGATTCCTTCGGAATCGCGAAAGCTGCCCTAGAGGAAAGAGCAATCGCATCGATTCTTTCCCCACTTGACGACATCGGAGTTTCTCTTCAGTCCTGTTGGGTAGAATTGCAAAAGGGAACATCGATGGAGGCAAGAATAGTGCGTTCCTCAGACATTCTTGATATGCTTGTCCATGCAATCGCACTAGAGAAATCTGGTGTCGATGCGAAGCTTCTCCATGGGTTCTTTGAGTCAATTCAAAGGAAACTCAATGATGCTGGAATCGGATTGGCCATAGCATTGTATAGCCTACTTGAAACCATGAGAATGAAGTGACAAGCTGTGGCACTAGGTATGGAACGGTCTCTGATATTCAGGGGGAGTCAGAATCGCGCCTGGCCGCTGACGCGACAATTCTTGCCACACGAATGGGTTCTGGGATTCTTCCATCCAGAGTGAATTGGTCCACGAGTCGCTGTGCCTTTCTCAGACCGAGACCAGCTGTAGCGATGAAGACTGAATGTCCAGTTGCTAAAGGAACACTCTCCCTTGACCCGCCTCGATCCATTTGATTCACTCGTTCTTCCCAGTCCTCAGGGAAGTACTCACGGATGTATCTTTCAATACCCTCAGATGGATTATAGGAAACGCACACAACAGGAACTTCTGTGGTTTCATACAATCTTACAGAATCTACCACGTTGAACCAAGAGATGACACATCCACCTAGCATCCAAGCTCTGATGTCATCCCTGGCTAGGCGGCCATACATAGAGATGAGTTGGTCAGTAGCGTCAGTTCCTCCCACGGTGGGTCCACAGAATCCAATACCGTCTATGCGCATGTCCCCCCTCATAACGACTGCAGCAACAGTGCTTCTTGTGTCCGAGCGTTGAAAGCTCTCTGATACTCCAAGAACTCTGACACCCTTCTTCCAGTCACTGACATCTTGTAGACCAATCTCGGATTCCAGTTCATGAATATCGAACACGGGTCACGCCTCCGCTCGAAATCTGCAGTTCTTGAGGTTCTGTTTGTGTTCTCTAATAGACCCATCATGCAAACTTATTAATGCGCATTCCCTTCACTCTTTCGTCGTAAGGATAGAGAGGAGTCAGGCCACCTTGTTTGACCCCGATTTTGAGGAATTGCAGGGGAAGCTTCGTGAGATAATGGAAGAAGCCACCTCGCTAGCCTCTGGGATAAGGGCCTGGATGCTGCTTTCGAAGGAGGGTTTGCCGATTGCATGCGCTGTGCCTCAAGGACTAGAAGAGGCCGAGATTGCCGCAATGGCGGCATCGATTCTAGGCGTGGCAGATCTAGCAGCGGAGAGGATGGACCAGGGACTTCTTGAGGAGGTACTTCTGACAAACGAATCTGGCCTCATGATCATGAAGAGTGCAGGTGAGAAGGCTATTCTCGTTCTCGCTGCAGCAAAGAGTGTGAAGACAGGACTTCTCGTCTACGCGGCTAAGACAGCCTCAGAGAACATAGCCCCACTACTCTGAATGTTAGACAAGGCCAACTAGCCAATACGTCATTTGCAGAGCAAGCAGGGCGTTGTTGTCAGACCTGTAGAACCCTCCCACGCCCCAGTTGTCAAAAGCAAAGTTGCTACCAGACACAATCATACGTCCTCCGCCTACACCCTCAACGGCGGCCACCAGAGTGCGGTTCTCTTTGATGAGTGTGCCGTTGGAAAGAAATGAGCTGACTTCGATTTGCGCCAAAGGGATGGCGGCACCAGTGTAGTTTACAGAGCAACCATTGAAATCGAAAGATTCAACTCCTGCAGTCGAGTTGTGTTCTGCAATGTCGGTTATCAGCTCAGTGGGGGAGATTCCATTCACAACAACAGCAACGGACGGGATTTGCGCATACTCTAACCTAAAGCCAAAATGATGAAGTAGCTCGTTTGCAGAAACTAAGTCTAGGCTATAGTTGCCAAGACCCATGAACAAGATGCTACCTCCTAGGCTCCAGTATTCATTGTATGAACTGATTTCTGCCGGAGAGTACGAGAATACGTTGGTAAGGACTATTTCAGTTCCGACTTGTGTGTAGCCACGCGCACACTAGTCTATGATGAAGATTGCGTCATACTGCGTAAGATTCCTTGTCACAATCTCTTGAGAAGACCGGAGTTCTTCCACTGCAATACCAGCTCGTGTGAGTAGAGTGTAGAGGGCTCTGAACTGTCCGAAGATGGAATCCGCAGCCCAGGCACTATGACTGGTGTCGAAAGCAACCTTCGCGAGGGGGGCCGAGTAGTCGGCAGAAATGTATGCTCTAACGAAACTGTACCCTGGCGCGATTAGTATCAGTTCAAGGTCAAGATTAGTCAGGGATTCGTTTGCAACCGGAGCTATCTCAAACTCAAACACACCCCGCTGGTTGATCGTAATCTCTTGGGGCCCCTCTACCCAGGCTGAGGCGTTGCCAGTGTAGAGGAGGGTAAACGTGGACACGTTGCTGCAGAAGATGGAGATGGACACCCGGGCTGTGGCGTTGACATACCACTGTTCGAATTCAAAAGGACCACTCGTGGGAGAGATTGCAGCAACCAACGGAAGACGGTTCTCTAAGGAAACGTTCACGAGAGAGCCTAGTGCATTTTGCAGGTTCAGCAATCCTGCTCCAGCCTCCCACTCTTCGCGTGATATGTCAGTTGCAGTCGAGAGAAGTGTAGCCTTTATCATTCCCGGTGTCCAAGAGAGGTCATTCTCCTCACAGAACTCAATGAGCCTAATCACCGCTGCAGAAACAACAGCGGTTGCATAGCTTGTGCCAAAGACTGTGGCACCATTCTCTGCATAGTAGCCACTTGCACATATGTCCGGCTTGATTGTGCGATCAGACAGAGGGCCCCTTGATGAGAAGTCGAACAGACCTCCGACATCATCCGTCGCCGCCACTGCTATTACCTCTGAATAGATAGCCGGAGATTCAACGCCTGTGCCAGGAATCCCGCTCTGCCCACGGTTTCCAGCGGCGGCAACGATAGACACACCCCTCTCAAACGCCCAGCGAATGACACTCTCAAGAGGTTCTCCTATGAAAGGTTCTGTACCTAGACTCAGGTTCACCACAGAGCAGTTTTGTTCATCCACAGCCCACTGAATTGCACGGATGATCCCCTCAATTGTCGCAGTGTTGTTCACGGTGACGACCTTGGCGTTGACAATGGCTGCATCAGGGGCATTCTGTGAGATTATCCTGGCAACGTAGGTGCCATGATGACTACCGAGCGGCTGACTATCATCGGTGGAGGCATCCACCGCTGGATAGCCATAGCTGGTGTTGATGAAGCTCATCTCAGCAACAACCCTATTGAGCAGCTCATCTTCCTTTGATATTCCTGAGTCAACGACGGCAACTCTCACCCTGAGGTCAGGTAGCGGACCGTTTCGGGGAATGACGACGGCGCCGACAAAAGTCGCTACGAAGATGATGGTTATGACTAGGAGTGCAGTTCCTCGCCGGGGCTTCGGCTCATCATCCATGTCCAATCCCAGATTCCCCACCTGTCAGTGCCGGACCAAGTGTCTTCCTAGTTACAGGCCCGCTTGATAAAGTGTATTGGAAACAGCAAGTTTCTAGAAACCTGAACCAAACCCTTATCAAAAGACAAAATTCGTGTCTTTCGAGGTTACACCAATTGGCACTCTTTGATCCAGACGCTGCTGAAATGAAGGAGTACGCAGGCATCGACATCTTTGTTCCAGGAACTTGGATGGAAAGAGACATTGACTGGGATCGGCTATTCCATATTCTTGTACTGACCGGGGCAGCATTTGGACTGTTGGTACTATTCACTGTTGTAATCATGATTCCAATGATAGCTGCAGGCCTAATCTACATAGATATGGTGACCTTGAATATCTACATCGATCCGGCAGCGATGTTCGTCATCAACTTTGCCTCGCTTGGCCTGATAATACCACCCATCTGGTATGTGAAACGTAATGGCTACAGTATTAGGTCAATCGGACTGAGCAGACTAAGATTCGCTAAGGAAGTAGCAATCGGTCTCGGAGTAGGAGTTCTCATGCTCGGAGCCAACCTAGGTGTGACCTTCCTGATTGACCGCCTAACCGGAGGAACAGGTGTTGGTGACGAAGGACTCTTTGTCATATCAAATGAATTCGAACTTCTGGTCTGGATATTGGCAATGTTCGCCGTTGTCGGTCTGAGTGAAGAGCTGCTTATGAGAGGGTTCCTTCAACGCAGAATCGAACTGTACTTCAGCACAAGGCGAAATAGACCCGGACTCTATGCTCTACTCATTACAAGTCTCGTTTTTGCGATCATGCATCTGGATATCATCGGGCTTCCCACACGGTTCGTTCTGGGACTCTTCCTCGGCGGATTGGCCCAGAGGAGGGGCTACTCGATAGTAGGTCCTACAATGGCACACGGCCTCAACAACACAGCAGTGGTGATACTCGCTTTTCTGGGGGTCTGAGCATAGGCCATATTCATGGTGTCTAGGCCAAGCTTGTCCTCTTGGTGAACACTACCCAAGAGAATAGCACTAAGACCAGTGTGAACACAAAGATTGTGATAATGTCGTTTGTGAACTCACTTAGATGGATTCCTTTGAACGCAGTGTCGATTATCATTACTCGGCCCAGGTTCAGCGGGAAAACATCGTCAATTATCCCGACATCCATGAAGCCGGTGCCAACTATCAGTGATCCAAACAGAAGGAATAGAAACGATTGGTTTGCCTGAAGCCTTGTTGTAACCAGAGTTGATATTGCCACACCCAAGGCCGAACCAGAGATAGACATGAGCAAGAGTACTGCATCGAGGGTAAGCAAGTCTGTATTCGGTACTATGTTGAACATGGATATCCATAGAATCAAGAGAAACCAACTCTGGATGACTCCGACAGAGAAATAGGCAAGAACCTTCGAGATTATGGCCTCCATCTTGGTCGCTGGTGTAAGCAGCATTCTATTGAGTGGGACATCACCAACGATAGCTTGGGCCGCGGTTGCGGCTGTCGCGATGAAGACCGCAAACACCATCATGAAGACACCAAAGGTGGCCGCGATGTAGTCGCCAGAAGGCTCAAACTCACGAACAGTATCAAGATCGATTTCGTTCTTTATCCAACCATGGTCGTACCGGAAGTCTGCAACCACGGAGCTGAAGCTCGAGAAGACTGCAGATTGTGTTTCTATGTTCGTGCTACTGATATGGACATTGACGAAGGCCGGGATGTCTCCTGTTATATTTCCCTCAAATCCGTAGGGAATCACTGCATAGGCGTCCACTCGATCGTAGTAGAGTGCCGTAAGGGCTTCGCTCTCACTGTTGTAGACTATAACAAGGAAGTTTGGACTATTCTGTAGATACCACGTGAAGTTGGCAGAGAGATCCTGACCTGGGTACGTATTCGTTGGATCAGCATCCACCAGACCCAGGACTATTGCGTCCTCGCTCTTATCAGCCTGGTCTGCTGCTATCATCCCAAAGCCCCCTTGATTTATGGCCAAGTACATAGTAACCATAATCATGGTTGGCAGAGCGAAAATCAGGAGAAGAGCAAACTTGTCGTTTTGAATCAGTCGTAGCTCTTTGAGGAACATCGAGTAGATACGCCAAGGTTTGGTATTCTTCTTCTTGGTCTTTTTCTTCGCAGTCAAAGAGCTTCACCCAGATGCCTAGGTCATCAGCAACTTGTCACCTTTTATGCATTTTCGGCTTGCCCGTCTTCTCGATATGCCCGAGCACATCCGCGCACATAAGCAGGTAGAGAATTAGAGGGCCGTGCGGCCCCAACGCATCTGATTTCTCAATCACTTGGTTTGTGCTCACCCTCTTTCCTGCATTGTAGATTTGCCCTAGGAAGTTTCTGGCGCCAAGGTCGCCAAAGGGGAAGACCGTGATATCACCGAAACCTGCAATCATGAACGTTTGGACGGTCCACTCCCCCACCCCTCGAATGACACCAAGGATTTCGAGTATCTCTTCATATGGCAGCTCAGCGAGCTTAGACAGGTCAAGACTGCCATCGGCGACTAGGGAGCACACATTGTACACAGGTTCCGCCTTGTATCCTAGTCCGTAAGCTCTTAGCCCATCAACTCCACACCTAATCAGAGAGGATTCGGAGGGAAAGCCATAGAGTAGCTCGTTCAGGGTCCGGTCGGCATTAACGAGGCCAAGGACTAAGCGCTTCGTGATGACGTTAGCCGCTCGATATGAAATCTGCTGCTGGATGATGGACTTGATGAGAGCCTCGAATGGCGAGTCAGCAACATACGGTCTTATCCCTTTGACTCTGGATACGAAGGCCGAAAGCATGTCATCCTTTGCCATATGATCGAGGGCAGGCTGGATGTCAACGTCAAGGCCAAGGATTCTTCTCACCTTCCTCTTTACATCATTCTTGCTTGTCGCCAAACCAGGATAAGCTACTATCAGGTCGCTTCCTGGTTCAGGCTGCTGAATGACCACAGGACAGAGAATCTTTCCTATAGTAAGGACTCGACCGTACGAGTTGTGTTTCGTGACTTCAGGAACCGGCTGAATGTCAGGGTATATCCAGGAATGGACAGACTGCAGTAGATCGTAATCATTGGGAACAGGAACTGTTACGGACACAGCAGGTATGCTCCTCCATTATGAGATAGCACGGTGATTCCTCTGCTTTGTACTGGCGCAGCGTTTTAGACTTTCTCAACTAGGCCCCTCATTATGGTTTCAGGGGAACAGCACGATTATAACGAACACTTTGGCTTTGCAGTCAAGGGAGCACATTGACTCAATCTACAATCTCACGCTCTGGGTTGTTGAACGTCCTCGGTATAGTAGCGGTAGTGGCACTCCTCAATGCCGGACTCTACGTGGTTCTATATGTTATGGCTCCATTTGTGGCGGGAATCCTAGGTGGCTATCTTCTAGGGAGACCCGGGAGCGGACTCCTTGACGGTCTT
>JAEORS010000087.1:0-7479 GCA_016840795.1 Candidatus Thorarchaeota archaeon
ACAGCCACGACAACCACAACAACTACCACAACAACATCAACAACGACTCAGACGGATGGTCTTCCATCGGACCCATTACCCTTGGTTGCTGCCGTAGGTGGAACTGTAGCCATGGTCACTCCAATTGTGATTCTGATGAAGAAACGATAGGCAATTCAAGCAAATCGAATGAAAGGGCAAGTTGCCTTGTCTGCCCTGTTCCTTTCAACCACTAACAATATGAAATACGAGTGGCTATTGCCAGAGAGTGTCTGGTGACTCAGCATGAAGAACAGCGAGATAGCAGAGCGATTCTCAGAGCTCTCAACTCCTCTCGCAGCGGATGCGTGTATTCGGGTAGGGGTGTCGTTCAGTGTTGCCCCCTTTGGGATTCAATCAGTCCTATCAGACAGTCGCGTCGGTGGGAGAGCCTTTCCAGTGCGTCATTTTGGTAGTGTTGATGTATTCTTAGAGGCGTTGAATGAGGCAGAGGAGGGAGACGTTCTCGTGGTGGACAACAATGGAAGGCTCAACGAAGGCTGCATCGGTGATCTTATTGTCATTGAGGCTAGCGCATGCAATCTTGGTGGGGTCGTCATATGGGGGGCACATAGGGACTCTACAGAGCTTGCAAAGCTTGGTTTACCAGTGTTCAGCTACGGCTCATGGCCCGTTGGTCCTCTAAGGCTGGACGAACGCAGTACTGACGCTTTCAAGTCCGCACGTTTTGGGGAATACACTGTGACGCGAAACGACGTGGTGTTTGGTGACCTCGACGGAGTTCTTTTTGTCCCGTATGAGAGTGTCAACGATGTCCTACAGATGGCTGAGTTGCTCTGGGAAACGGAGCGAACTCAAGCAGACGCGGTCAGAAGTGGAAGGACGCTGAGGGAGCAGCTACGATTCGATGAGTATCTAGCTCGGAGGAAACTCGATCCCGATTATGACTTCCGAAAGCATCTCCGTGCAATAGGCGGCGCTATCGAGGAATAGCGGCTTGTGTACTGTGAACGACTCAAGTCGCTTCAGGTTCACCAAAATCCCCCTAGGCTCGGGTTCCACCACAATCTCTATAAACTCAAGACGAAGAAGACCCGCTGCGTGGGCCAGTGGCTAAGCCAGGTATAGCGACAGGCTCTTAACTTGTTGGTCGAGGGTTCAAATCCCTCCTGGCCCGCCATCTCATTCTATCGAAACAACTAGAATCAATGGTCGCGTCCCTCAGAGTCTGGAAGCCAATTACTACAGTCTTGTTTCAGCGAGTCAATCTCACTCAGGTTTTTTCTGGAGGGGAAAGATTGTCCCAAAACTCCTTGGGAGGATGTCTTAGGTCCCAATCCACTCGCGTATCATGAAGAACTCGAGAGCAATATGGATCTCCTTGAGCAATAGTATGCTCCATGGTCAGGACTATACTCTCGTGGTGGTTCCTTGCCTTTTCGTAGTCACCATAACAACAAACGTAGTACTTCAGTTCGGAGTCCTCCAAATCCTCTAGGGCCTCCACCCAGAGGCAGTTATCGTTCCTGTAGGCGAATTTTCCATCCGCTATCAACGCACTAACCACCACCCAATCAGATGGGACCTTCCCTGGATTCGTTATCTCTTCAAACAAGATTTCCAGACTGTCATACCTAGCTCTTTCTGGATCTCTGGTGTCGAGTAGATAGTGCGTTATGAAGCGCTTGTATAGTGAGATTGCCCTTTGTCTGCCAAGAGTTTCTACTAGAACTTGAAGGTCATAGTATGCAGGAAGAAGGAACAATCTCAGAAGATCACGGATGGCTACCTTGACTCTGCCTTTTTCCCAAAGCGCTTCTTCTGAGATTCCCAGAGTACGCAAGAAGAGATTCAGGAAGCTCTTGGCGAGATTGACATTTGCTTCCAGATGGGGCAAATCACAGAGGACTTCTGCATAGTTGATAGTACCATTTGTCAACTGCTCTTCTTCTACCAGGTCTTGAAACTTGCCTGTCAGACTGCTGACGTAATCTGTGAAGACTTCTGGTTCTCTGTCTTCTATGAAACCCAACAAGTAGTTCAATCGTCCTAGAGAGCGCGTAGCTCTCTCAAGTGGGTCAATCTCTTCAAGAACGTCAAGTGCGTTCGGGTTCGACTGTCCGGTTCTCACAACTCTCATAGCGCAGTGTCACCACTCAAACACGATGAACACTGGTAGCAGAATCCTAGGATATATAGTGATATCAGTGAGCGCAAGCATGCTTCGTTGATTTGACTTTGAGAAACCCCAAATCCCACCTGGCCGACCACTTGATTTTGAACAACTAAGTTCCAAAGAGTTTAAGCAGATTTACGGAAGAAGGCTACTCGTGCAGCGTAGGGGAGAAGACTATATGAAGTCAATATCTGGAATCGTAACAGTTCTTCTGATCACAGTCCTTCTCTTCTCGGTTTTTGCAGTATCACCAAGGAAAGAAGATACGGCTGTGGCATATGCACTCAAGGACAACTCTCATCGAAGTGACTCTGTCATCATCGATATCAGAAACAATAGTGCCTTCATAGACTATGGTTGGTCAGGAACTGGTACCGAAATGGACCCATTTGTCCTCGCGAATCATGCAATAGGGAATCTCGGAGACCATGGCTTTCTCCAGATTCGAGACACAGACTCTTATTTTGTGATAAGGAACTGTCAGTTGCTACTAATGCACATTTTCTTTTCGTCATTATCAAATGGGAAGATTCTGGATTGCACTTCTATCAACAGCACAATCACTATCTTTGACTCAGTGGATTGCGTTCTCGTTGGGAATGAATTCTCATTCTCTAGCAATGGTGAAGAATCTGTCTGGATGCACAACACATCAGGCTGTGAAATCAGAGGGAACAAGTTCCAGAATGGTTTCGATGGAATAACTCTCCACGAGTCAAATGACACAATCATCTCCAGTAATACATTCACAGGTCTTCTGCATGGGGCCATTTCTGGAGACTATGTTAGTACTACCTTGACAAACAATATCTTCAGCAAAACCGGACTAAGAATGGAGTTCTTCGACCCACGAATAGCAGATAGCCCACCCACTATCCAGAACAATACTGTAAATGGTAAGGGTCTCGGCTTCTTCTACAGTCTTGTAGAAGCAGAGATTGATGCGGGACAGTACGGGCAAATCATCCTTGGCAATTGTACTGAAACGACTGTTATTGGAGGCACACTCATCGATTGTTCCACAGGCGTACAGACTATCTCATGCACGAATTGCACAGTAGTTGGCACCACAGTGACTGACTGTTCCTGGCAAGGCTTTGCGATAGAAAGGTCAATGAAGACCAGGATCATTGACTGCCATGTGAGCAACTGTCGTGAGGAAGGCATCTTCCTTTCAAAGTGCCCATTATACACCATCGAAAACTGCACCATAGAGGACAATCTTGACGGTATTCTACCTCATATCTACTCCAATAATGGAACAGTGGCCAATTGCACAATTAGGAGAAACAAAGGCGTCGGGATATATCTATCAAACAACTCCACAGCAATTGGGAACACAATCACGGAGAATGATATTGGAATCTTCATCTATGGCGGACATTGTCTTGTAGTAGACAATGTAGTGACCTACAATGGATATGGCATCTACATAGGTGAAGCTTACACCGGATATGGTGAGAGTTCTCGGTATAATCGAATATACGGGAATGATATCGGCTGGAACTATATAGCCAATGCTCACGATGGAGGTTGGAGTTCTAACGAATGGGATGATGGAGTCAGTCTTGGGAATAGCTGGAGCGACTATTACGGGATTGGCAACTACGAAATATCCAGGGGCACCGTAGACCATTTTCCAAGACTGCTTCCAGAGGGAGGAATTCCACTTTTCTTCATTCACGTAGGTGTAGGTATCTCCTCATGCATCATTTTGGGTGTAATGATTGCTGTCTTATTGAAACGACGAGTCAAGAGTATTGAATGAAACCAGAACCTCTCCTAGCCCGCCATCTCAAGTCCTCCCGAATCAGGATAGAATGAGTTCCGACAAAGCCTTGAAAGGAAAATGACTCCGGACAACACTCCGGTATCCAAGAATGCCTAACTTGCGAAGAACGGCAGAGTATCAGAAACCCACTTCTCATGAGCGGAGTCAACGTCCCTGGATGACAACACATAGTCAAGGTACCTTAACTGGCTCTCAACACATCCTGATATCAGATCATCAGATAGATTGTGTATCCCCCAGCTCCGAGCCATGTTCCCCAACACCTCGAGAGGGCTCCGCCAATAGTCATGAAGGTGAATGACCTTTACCTTGTGCCCTATCTTCTCTATGCTCTGCTTGAAGGACTTTATTTCTCCACCATAAAGGATGGCATTCCAAGGATGTGCTCCGATGCGAATGCTGATGTTCTCCATAATACGAGCAAGTCTCTTGGCACTGAGTTCGAGTTGTTCTTCCAGCAACTGCCTCCAAGCATCAGTCTTGACCTTACTCCGAACGCGTTCACATGTTTCCAGAAGCAAAGACTTCTCTGAAAGATTGCAGGCATCTATGTGACATTGAAGGTCTTGATAGCAGTAGACCTCAAGACCTGGAACGTCATTCTTGAGATCGGGTAGAGCTTCGAGAAGAGAGTCCATTCTATATCTCAGTGCGTTGATGTATGGCTCTTGTATACCGGTCAGATAGCCATAACTTTGCCAGAATTCCTCTTTGGAGATTCTTCTCTCCGAATACTCATTAACGAAACTTGTCAGGTCCTCTGGCAAGTCCAAGAAGAGAGTCTGATAGCGACCCTTAGTCAGCCATTCAACTGCCCTCTCTGTCGTCTTTCTGAGTTTGGTGCCTACTAGAGTCAACAGCTTTGACAAAGTCATTACTTCCAAGACAGCTCTGAGTCATTCGAACCAACCATGCTTCCCTTTGAGAGGAACGTATAGGACCTGTATTATGAATTTCCTCGTCAGAGTCCCATCAACACTCTTCTCTACCAAGATCAAGTCTTGAGTACTCTCTGGAGCCCCGACAGGTGTTATCAATCTACCCTGCTGTTTCAGTTGCTGAATCAAGGGGCTAGGAACTTCCGGGCATGAGGCGGTGATACAGATTTTGTCATATGGTGCCTCTGGCGCATGACCCAAAGAACCATCACCATGGATAAGATCCACATCATAGCCTAGTTTCTTCATATTCTGCTCGGCGAAACTCAGTGTGTCCTCATCAATCTCGATTGTGACTACTTTTCCACTCGATCCTACAATTTCCTTGGCTAGGGCGGCGCCATAGCCGGAACCAGTGCCCACCTCTAGGAGTTTCTCACCCTCTTTTAGTCCCAGGGCCTCATAGAAAAGTGGATAGCTGTGGGGGCACGAAATGGTGGCCTCACGTCCAGGAAGAGGAAACGGAACCTCAAGATACGCGTAGTCCCTATAATGCTCAGGAATGAACTCCTCCCTTGGAACCTTGAGCATCGCCTTGATGATGCTCTCAGATCTCAAGAACCTCTCCTGAATCAGCCACTTGACTTTCTTCTCTCTTTCTTCTAGGAGTTCATTGCTTGTCTTTTCTGGCGTCTTAGGAGGAGGAATAGTCCAGCCAACCATCTCAATAGGATATTCACCTGAACTTGAAATAAACACAATAGTTGACTCTCAGCTATGGGCCCAAGAATCCCTCCTTACCCACCATTCTAACTTCATATTCTGCCAAGTCTTGAGATTACCTCTTTGGCCTCAACCATTATTCTATCCAACAATTCCTTTACAGTGGGAATGTCCTTAACCAAGCCTACACCCTGACCACAGGATACGACCCCGATGTCGATATCCCCTTCCTTGTACATCTTCTCTGCTTTATCTCCAGAGGCTGCATCAATGAGTTTGAAAAGGGGGGCTCCTTGAGCCTCTAGCTCAAGAACATGTTGTGCCGCTTTGTTGTTCCACAGTCTGTGAGTGTTTCCAACTGAACGCAAAGCTAGGCAGGTGTCAGTTTCCGCCGCTTCAATCAGAGCCTGCTTTAGATTGTCATGAATGGGACATTCCTTTGTGGCCATCAGCCTAGTGCCCATAATCACTCCTTCAGCACCTAATGTCAAGACCGCGGCAACGCCTCTGCCATCTGATATTCCACCTCCGGCAATTACAGGAACATCTAGAGCATCAACTACGGATGGCGTCATTACCATCGTTCCTATGTCTAGGATTCCAGTAGCTCCACCATTCTCGTATCCAACAACCGTCACTATATCAGCACCCAGGGATGCACCCTTTATCGCATATCTTACTCCAGCGCATTTGTGAATCCAGATTGCGCCCCCATCTCTGAACTTGGGAACCAAATCCTCTGGAGCCTTGTGACCACTCGTTTCAATGATCTTCACACCCTCAGCTAATGTAGCATCCACATAGTCTTCCAGCTTGTCTTGAGGCATCAAAGCGGGGAACAGATTGATGTTTACTGCAAATGGCTGATTAGTAAGGGATTGCGTCTTCTTGATTGCATCACGTAGTTCATCGGGAGACTTGTAGTTTGCACTGGCTAATACTGCACAGGCACCAGCATTACTAGCAGCCGCGACAAACTCGGGATTAGAGATTCTAGCCATGGTCCCTGCTATAATCGGATACTTGCATCCCAACATTTCTGTTACTTTGGTCTTCATAATTCGGCTCACTCCCACTTCTCTTGGCCATTGACCAGAATCCTACAGATAAATCTCATCATGAAACAGAAAACTCGTTACGAAGCCCTACTGTCATGAAGTGGCAAGAATCCCTCCCAGCCCGCCATCAGTACTCTTGCTAGACCAAGAGCCTTTTGAAGTTCCTAAATTCTAGATGCCACACGTTCATGGAACAAGGAGGACATGTGAATATCTTGTCCAAATGGAAACCGCACTTGGAATAATGTGAAACCTCTCTCCTGCAAGTATCTGCATTTCTCTATTATTGACTCTGGTGTTCCAATCCAAGATCCGGGCATTTGTGAGTGTCTTTCCTTCAATCTCTTAGAGGTGGTTCCTTGCTGCATAGCAAGGTTCTCAATGAATAGCTCAAGGTCTTGTTCTTCTTCGAAGACTGCACAATATACAAAGAAGGTCTTCTCAATTGAGTCATAGTCCCTCCCAGCTTTCTCGCAATGAAGTCGTAAAGCATCTAGCAAATCAACAAGCTCGAATCCAACTTGAAATGTAATATTACACATGTCTGCATATTTGGCCACAATCCTGAGGGTGTGTTTTTTGCCATGCCCTCCTACAAGAATCGGTGGATGGGGTTTCTGTATTGGTTTTGGTGAGCAAAACGCGTTCCTGATCCTATAGTGATGTCCTTCAAAGGATGCGGCATCTTCTGTCCACATTAGACGGATTATCTGAACTGCCTCCTCAAGCTGCTCCAACCGTACTCTAGCTGTGGGGAAGTCATACCCATAAGCATCATATTCGATTTCCTTCCACCCTGCTCCTATTCCGAATACTAATCTCCCATTGGATATCACATCGGCCGTCGCTGCCATTTTGGCCATCAGCGATGGA
>JAEORS010000088.1:0-7356 GCA_016840795.1 Candidatus Thorarchaeota archaeon
ATCATCGACGTAGTAGATCCGGAACTTGGTGAGAAAACCCTTGGAGCTATACCTCTATTGGTTGGGGGGGAGAACACTGGTCTTGGGATCGTTCCCTTGGAAAAAGTGAATGAAGGAAAGCCACTGATGAAAATCCTAAATCAACAGAAGATGACCCTGCCGTCCGTCAGAGTGTACTCTGATTCTGAGGACGCGAAGAGAATCCGGAAGAGGTTCAATCAGCTTTTCCCAATAGATGAAGCCGCTGATGTCTTTGTCGATGATTATGACATGACTGAAGCCTGATCGCTGATGAGTGCTAATGCATGAGTTTCGGAACGAGGTCCTTGACTTTCTGGAAGCCATGTTCAATGTACACGATTCCGTAGATGGCCTCAGTGAGTGTGCCCTTGTCATGGTCTATCTCAGACTTACTTGGTTTCACAGGGTCGAAGTGTATTCGGTATTCATACAACTCCCACTTGTCGCATACCTTGCCTAGATGTTCGTTGCTTACCAAGGCCGCGCGTCGTTGAGTTAGCGTTCCGACATCCGTGGCCTTTGGTTGCCATATGTGGTGCAACACCGCCATCGAAATGGCCGCGTCTCCGACGAGTGCCAATGCCTTCGCCATTTCGCCCAACGAAACTAGAACACGAAAGACCTCATCATCAAGAGGGCTCTGTTTGTCTGAAGCGTAATGAATCTCAATTTCACTGAACAGGTTCTTCGTACTTGGCTGAAACATTGCCACTTGGAGCAGCTCATTGGTCTTCAATGATATTTCAAGCTCGGCTTGAAGGCTGACAGAGAGCTCGTCCTGGATTCGATTGAGCGATAGATTGATCTCCTCAATCTGCTCACGCCAACGCTTCGTCTTCCGGAGGGTTCGTGTGTTCTCCTTGGGGGTCTCGGTTTCGGTCTTAGTCACGGCATCTAGGAGCACTTGCAGTTTCTCCTGCAACCCAATTGGCTCCCAAGAGAGGGCTTTGTCATTCTGAGTCATCTAGCCACTCACTCCCTTGGAAGAACACGGGTGAGGACAGTCTCTCCCTCTTTGTGTCGAACAAAGAAGGCCGTTATAGAGTAGTGCATCGCCAAGAGTGAAAGGGCCAGGACTATGAGTGGCGGCCCGGCGGAGAGATCAATGACGAGGTCGTTCTGAGTCAGGTTGTCAACTATTATCTTGTCTATCTCTCTCTGAGTTGCCATAAGGTCTCCAGGGATATTGGTGTCGAAGTTGCCAGCTGCATCAACAGGTAGGTCATTCCATTCTACCTCCCATTCAGCTTTGGTGCCATCAGGTAAGTATCGGTTGAGGTCTCGTGAGGACCCCCTAGTGAATGTCCTGTCTTCCACGATGACATGCACCCTCGTCACATCGAACTCCTTCTGGTCATTGAGCCAAGTGACAAAGGGTCGCTGGTCCTCAGGTCGTGACATTGATGTGAGCATAACAATTGGCCGAGAAACCCCTAACACTCTTCTTACTGAGTGCACAGCCCACGGGGTCAAGGCAAACTTCCGGAGTTGTGAGTCCTTCCTACTCGTGATGATTCCAAGCTCCTCGAGCCGCTTGGTGTTGAAGTATAGCTTTGGGTCTGTCACATTGAAGTCGGCCAGATTCACCTTCTCTGCTCCTGCCTCCAGAGCCTGTGCAGCCATATCCTTCCTGATGGCCTCTCTGAGTTCCTTGCCACTCTTGTGACCGCCTTCTAGCTGGTCCAGAATGACTCTACGGACTCGTACGCTTTCTGCCTCTCGCCTGATTACCTGGTCAGCGGTATCCCAAAACATGGGTAAACCCCAAGATACGCTTCTTTCTATAAGATATATATATACCGTGTATATGTGTCCTTTCCTTAAAGAAATATCGAAACGACCTATTATGGATTTGGCGCCGACATGCTGTCTAATGCTGGTCTACGAATGTAGTAAAATCGTAAGAAATACACGACCTATGTATATCTCGTATGAAGTGCCGAAAATCGAGACTTATCCGACGAAGTCTTAAATATGGTATATTCAGCACGTACATCAACGAAGAGTTCCAGAACTCCGAGTTGCGATTCTAGGTTCTGAGATCTGCTACGAAAACAAAAAGAGGACCGAAACAAAATGGCTGAAGACGAGTTCCTTGGCGCGAAGCCCATTGTCATAGACAACGGCACTGGACTGAGTAAAAATGGTTACGCCGGCGAAGATCAGCCACGAAGTGTTTGGCCTACACTGATTGGATATCCAAGATACGAGTCAATTATGACTGATGTTGACCACTATACACGAGACTACTACATCGGTGAAGAGGCCATCAACCTGCGTGGTGTTTTGCGATTGGTATACCCAATCACCCACGGCGTTATTGACGACTGGGACGCCATCGAGAAGATATGGAGTTACACTTTCTATAACGACTTGAAGGTTGACCCAAGTGAGAATCCCGTACTCCTCACAGAGGCCCCATTCAACCCTCGTGAGAACAGGGAGCGAATGGCGTCGGTAATGTTTGATAACTTCGGTGTTCCAGCAGTGTACGTTGCCACACAGGCAGTGCTGTCGCTATACGCGTCCGGAAGAACGACGGGGCTTGTTATTGACTCTGGTGACGGTGTGACACACATAGTCCCAATCTATGAGGGCTTTGCTATCACACACGCCATCAAGAGGATCGACCTTGCAGGTCGTGACATCACTGAGTACCTGCGTCGACTGCTCAGGCAAAGAGGCTACTCCTTTGTGAGCGGTGCAGAGAAAGAGATTGTCCGAGATGTCAAGGAGAAGCTCTGCTACGTCGCCCTTGATCCTGAGAGGGAGAGGACAGTAGCAGACAAGGCTGGTGTAGACAAGCCTTACATGTTGCCAGACGGCGAAGTAATCACCGTCGGTGCTGAGAGGTTCCAGGCTCCTGAGCTGTTCTTCAATCCGAGCGCAATCGGTCTTGACACCCAGCCACTAGACGACCACATCGTTGAGTCAATCAAGGCATGTGACGTCGACTTGCGACGTGACCTGTACGCCAACGTTGTGCTGTCAGGTGGTTCGACCATGTTCCCAGGACTGAAGGAGAGACTCCACAAGGAGATCACCGAGCTAGTCCCAGAGAACATCGAGGTCCGTATCATTGCTCCACCTGAGAGGCAGTACTCTGTCTGGATTGGTGGAAGCATCCTCGCCTCACTGAAGACCTTCCAGAAGATGTGGGTCAGCAGGAAAGAGTTTGAGGAAGCAGGACCCGAAGTCATACACAGGTGTATCTAGACCCCCAGTTTCCGAAGGTGGGCTGCAAAGCCCTCCTTCAAACTCTCTTTATTCAAATCTACAAAGCCGTCAGATTATTAGAATCGTCTTTGAACCCGATTCTTCCACAGAGTTCAAATCCATTCATGCTCACAATTGCCCGAGGAGATTTTGTTGGTGTCCCGGGAAATCAAGTTCTCAATTGGTGGCTTGCTAATCCTGATGGCTTTCTTGCCAATTGGGATTACGATACTAGGAAATGTTCCTGCACTTAATGTTGGGTTACTGATAAACTGGGGCGTACCAGGTCTATTGATTGGTTTCGCAGGATTCTATATGATTGCAGATGCACTCTTTGGCAGCACCTAGTTTCAGAGGGCGAGCTGCAAAGCACCGTTTCAGACCTCTATCACTCTTCAGGATTGGCGGCCGAAGATTATGCTGGGAACTTGTGTATTCTGTCCTAGAATCCCATCGCAGGAAACGAGGTTACAGCAAGGTCGCTGGGGTCATTCTTGACTACTTTCTACCTAGACTCCAACATATCCTCTAGATGTTCTTGTCAAGCCATTCG
This sequence comes from Candidatus Thorarchaeota archaeon, assembly GCA_016840795.1. Taxonomy (GTDB): domain Archaea; phylum Asgardarchaeota; class Thorarchaeia; order Thorarchaeales; family Thorarchaeaceae; genus SMTZ1-83. The sequence continues at coordinate 3,791 of JAEORS010000088.1, forward strand.
CCATCACAACGATTAGGAGGAAGAGCACAAAGGCTGAGAAATCGGCCGCCGAGAATAGAACGACCACCCCTGTCAAGGCGATGGTTGTTAAGCCGACTACAACCTGAAGGATTCGAGCCCAAAGTGAAACATCCCTCTCCATCAGGCCAATCGAAACTCTCGCGAAACCCATTATCATCCAAGCCACCGCGAGCGAAATCAAGAGATGCTCCTCTGGAAGCTCTATGTTGAATATGAGTAATGATGCAGCCGCAATCCCAACGAATCCTGCAGCCAAGTTGACGACACGTCTTGCTGTGCCCTTTGCCTTTACAGCTGCCGCCCTTGCGAATCGAGCTAGTCCTACCATGAATAATGAAAGTGTGAAAAGAATAAGAATCGCAACATTGGATGGTACGAATCCAATGAGAACCAGCAAACACAACGCAATCGAAAGGGTACCCACAAGAATGTCAACCGCTCGAAGCCAGCCGGGTATGACAACCTGCTCCATAGTCGTTTCCTCCAGCGTTCACACTTGCTCACCGCAAGGTAGCAAGTGCTATTAAAGAGATAGCTCATAGAGATGAGATTTGGTTATCAAGGTTTGATGCAAGACCTCGCATTAGAACCTATGAGAGGTCTGAGATGGCCTGGACATGCTACTAGAAATCAAGGATTCAATATCCAAACTAACGGCTGGTGGTTCGGCTCGAGCCATTTGGAAGTGAGATGATTCAATGAAACGAGAAGTACTGGCACGTCATGCAATGCGCTTCATTGGCATCCTGATTTTCGTAATATTGCTGTCCAACGTCGATCTCAGCCTAATTGTCGATCTGACCACGAGTCTTGATCCGTCTATTGCTCTCCTTGCAGTGCTGCTGGTAATACCAATAGTCTTACTGAAAGGTGCTCGCTGGTATGTACTTTCGAGAAGTCTCGGAATACGGCTCAAGATTTCGGAAGCTGTCGACGGATTGTGTATTGCTCAAATGACTAGCTTCACTCTACCCGGCGCCTTAGGCGACCTTGTCAGGGTTCCGTACCTCAAGTGCCGTGGTAACACAACGGATCGTTCCCTGATGAGCATCTTCTTGGACGCGGTTGCTGCCTCGGTTGTCCCATATACGATTACGGCTGTTGCTCTGATTCTATTACTGGATGTAGATTATCTTGTTGCATGGGCGGTGATTATCAGCGGTGCGGTTCTGATTACGGCCTTCTATGCAACCTACAGGATGATCAAGCTAATCCTCTCACCTTGGCTGATGAAAGCAAGGATCAGGCGATTGAAGGGGAGAGGGATATCCGGGGGACTGAACGCCGGAATTGGGACTTCTATACATGCTACCGGTTGGAAATCAGTCGCAACGGCGATCCTGTTTGCTGGTGGTGCATGGCTTCTTTATACATTCCAAGGCTTTCTCCTCGCAGATGCACTGGGCATCCAGCTATCTTGGATATCGGTGGCCATGGCAGTTACAGTGGCAGCGATGTTGGCTTCCTTGCCGATATCTATTCAAGGCGTCGGAGTCAGAGAGGGCGCTCTTCTTCTCATTTTTGGAACGATGGGCATAGATACTGCAACAATCATCACGTTCTCTCTGATTCTAATGGCAGTCACACTGACACCTTCACTTTGGGGATTGGTAAGTTGGCTCAGGGACCCCTTTATACGTATCAACCCTGATTCCCTTGAGGAAGCTATTCTCGAGCCTTCTGCTATAGTGGAGTGAATTGCGTTACATCCTGCATGGTAACCACGGACAGCGAAATCTCCAGCCCTTTCCCGGACTCTCTATCCTAGAGATCAGTCAGTGACTTGGACTCGAGTCATGTCATACATTCGCGATAAGACCGAGATCTGTCCTATGTGCATCGCCTCATGCTCTATCAGATGAAACAGAATCCATTCTATGCTGACCTCGGCGTGGCCCAGATCTATGAGCCTGTCCAGTTCATCATCATCAATTCCCTTTATCCATTCATGGACTTCTTCACGCACCTCCGAGAGTCTGTCGAGATAGAACTTCATTACCTGCCCCGTCAATTGGTCGATGCTCTCTCTTAGGGGGAATGCTTGACGCCACTTCTCATAGTCCATTTCCTTTCCGCCAATGTCCTCAAAGATCCATGACCATTCAACTGCCGCTATATGAAAGAGCAGCGTGCCGATCGTTTCAATACTCCTTCCGTGAGGACTATAATCAATGTCCACGTCTGAGAGGGACTCAATTCTGTTGAGCAAACGCCCTCGGACCTTCTCCATCATTGAGTATAGCAGTGCTACGCGAGGTGATAGCTCGTCTTCTCTTTCAAGCGTGATAACTCGCTTGGCTTCTTCGGACATACGTTCTGGCCTCAGGTGTGATGTATCACGCGAGCTATTTGACGGTATGCTTTGCACAGGCAAACTCGAAGCTGTTTCGAACTTGCCTAGGGTCTCCCAGATTGTAGCTCAGGGTGCTGCTGGCAGAACCAGAACGAAGCAAGCCCCTTGGCTATGGTCCCCAGAAATCCTGTCCTCAATCCGGATCTTCCCCCCGTAACGGTCAACAATCTGTTTTACCAAGGTGAGTCCGAGACCCCATCCCCGCTTCACTTTCTCATCAAATCGAGAAAGGATTGCTTCCTTCATGCTGTCGCTAATCCCAGGTCCCCGATCCTCTATCTTCAACATCAGCATACCTCTCTCATCCGAGGGGTATTCCGAAACACCGATGACGACGGCTTCGCTTTGGTCCATTCTAGCAGCATTGTGTAAGAGGTTGTAGAAGAGGTCGATTAGGAACTCATCGGCCATGACATTCTGCTTGCCCTTGACAAGGTTCGTATTGACCTTTATCTCCTTATCTGGATAGGAGTCGACAACTATCTCGATAGCATCCATCAAGGTCTGGTACAAATCTGTCTTGATTAGCTCCTTCTCTCCACCAACGAGTCTTCCAAGTTTCTTGACGTTTCCAGTTAAGGTGACTCCACGCTTGGTCTGTGCAAGAGCTCTATTGGCAAGCCTTCTAAGCTCCTTGGGTAGCTCAGAGTTCCGTAACATGAGTTCCAGACTGACAAGAACCCCCTGCTGCATGTTCGCCAAGTCGTGGGCCATCAGATCATTATAGAACTCCGCCTGTGCCTTGGCCCTTGCAAGCTCTTCCTCTGCAGTCTTTCTCCATGTTATATCTCTCGCTACTCCAAGGATACCAATCGGTGTATCATCATCGTCACGTAGGAACGTTCTAGAAATCTCAATCCAAAGGGTTGTTCCATTCTTGTGGAACATCTGAATCACTAGAGGCGGTGACTCGTATCCGTTTCTACCGACAGTTGCTTCTAGGCGTAGCGATTCAGTGAGGGTTTCTTCGACTAGCTTGAGCGATTCTGGTGTCATAATCCGATTTAGCGGCATGGACATGACTTCTTCTGAGGTATATCCAAGAACCTCTTCAATTGAAGGACTAGCGTATGTGAATTCCAGGTTCATGTCGACAGTCCATATGATATCGACAACGCTCTCCGCCAAACGCCGATAACGTTCTTCACTCTCTCTCAGTGCCTCCATCGCTCTATGTCTCTCGATGACGGCT
>JAEORS010000089.1:0-7313 GCA_016840795.1 Candidatus Thorarchaeota archaeon
CAAGCAATCCTGATGAGATATCAAAAGCCGCACATAAAGCAGCCAAGCTGATAGGTGCTGACGTTTCCACAGTCGCTGTTCACGTCCCAGGAGGTGTAGGCATTGAGCCAATTCTATACCTCTTCGGAACCTCGGCACCCTCTCTGGCTTCAACTTGTATCTCTCTGAGTGGCGAGCTCTGAAGCCCTGTGATACACATCCTTATGTTTGTGGCCTAGGAACTAAGTCCTAACACTAGTACTGGGCGGCAGACATGGTCAAGATTAGACGAGGCACAATGAAGGACTGCAAGGACCTTCTCGAGGTGTACATGGGCACGCGGTGGTCCGAAGGCTTCTCGACTGTAGAACAAGTGAAGAATGAGCACAGAGGAGTTGCCTTTGAACGTTGGGGCTGGCTAGTAGCGACGTTTCGAGGGAAGGTTGTAGGAGAGATCCTCTTCCGTGTTGAGCGCAACCCCGTGGCAGGCAAGTTGGGAATTATCCGCAGCCTCGGAGTTGATGTTCGGTTTCAGAAACGTGACATCGGCACCAAACTGACTCGTGCATCAGAGAAGGTGATGAAAGAGAAGAGAGTAGGAAGAATTGTGGCAACTACGCCACCTGAAGCCTACAACTATTGGATGAAGGTTGATTATCACAAACGCTACTGGGTCATGAGGATTGAAGCGAAGCCCGGTAGAATTCCAACCAAGCAATCAAAGAAGGTGAAAACGGTCGTAGTGTCGCCGACATCAGGTCTGCCAAAGAGCATGAGGTTCTCTAATATCGCATATCCGGGTGAACTGGCAGAGGTTGTCAGAGAGGTCGTCACGAGCAAAAAGCCTGGGATTCTTCTGGAGTACCATAGCGGTGACGCACTCGTGGGTGTTGGCGCAGTTGTGCTTGAAGGAAAGGCCGCCCGATTTGTCGCTGATACTACTGTAAAGGGTGAGGAGCATGCAGTGCTAGTAGTCTGTAGGACAGCGAAGGCCGCTTCCAAACTGAAGGCTCAAACAGTCTTTACTCTAGTCCCTCAGGACAGACTATCCTGGTACTCGAGCTTCGTCAAATGGAAATCCGAGATGCACAGGGACTTCCCGGTCACAAGGCTGGCCTAGCCTTCCATCTCCTCCGATTCTATTGCCATAGGAATCAACCAATTAGTGAAGATGAACGCTGCCCCAATTGCCCAGATACTGGCGAAATTGATGTGCCATAGGGCAAATGCGACTGAGTTAATTCCAAGCACTAGGAAGAGTCCAGCAACCACACCAATGAATAGAAGGTCCGCAATGAATACAGCCCTTATCTTGCCACCGCCCCGCCATCTCCTGAGAGGAATTGCGAACCCAATCACAAGTACTACAGCAATACTGACAACTTCCTCCACTTTGATGTTGGCGAAACCGAAGACATCCTCCGCCTCTCCTGTTAGCCCTTCCTCTGTAGTGACCAAGACCCTCACTGTGTGCTCCCACTTGCTGTATGCGTTGGTGTCTATCTCAAAGTTGACCTCACCTACATCAACTATGAGGCCTGCAAGAGCAGAAACCTCAACGTCGTCAATAAAGACGGTGAGATTCACGGTTTCCCAAGTACTCACGACCTCAACTGTGAAGGTTGTGACTCCCACGACCACATCTGTTGACGGACCTTCGAATGTGACTGTTGGAGCACCATGATTATCCACCACCAGAATGAGCCTGTACTCCCAAGAATATCCACCAGTACTGTATGCCCAGAATGTGACGTTGTGTTCACCCTCGTTATAGCCTGTGGTGTCAAAAGAGATTCGAGAATCACCAGCGGGAACGGTCACATTGTTCAAGTTTGGAACGAGGACGTCGTCCACATAGACGGATATCGTCACGTTGTCGTATGGTGTGTCGATTCTCAGATCGATACTCTGATTGCCCGATATCTCGTCGTAGTTCGTTACTCCTCTTACATAGAACCTGACATGGTCCAGGAAGTACAGCTGTCGAGAGGCTGAACCCTCAAGTCCCTCTGCTGTCTTGACATGAGCCGTTACAACGTGCAGACCGTTTTCGTATCTACTTCCATTGATGTTGTAGAATCCGACTCCTGCAGAAACAGCTTTATTGTTGTATTCTGATGTCGCAATGCCATCAACACTGATAGTGAGATTCGCAGTACCATATCCTGAGGTGATGTTGAGTTCCAGTGCCTGGACTCCTGTGAAGGTTGCATCCAAGGCAGGTGAAAGGATGACCACAGTTGGAGCTCCGTAGTTGTTGACGACGAACTCGTAGTAGTAGGATATTGTCTCTGAATTGTACCAGAGGAGTACTGTGAAGTTGTTAAGTCCTTCATCGAGGAGCAGGGTGTCGAGGGTCAGGTCGTGCACTCCATAGGGGAACAAAGTTTCGTTATACTGATTGTACTCAATGACGTCGTCCACAAATAGACTGAGGTTCACTGCTGCGTAGTCTGAGGCGATCTCCACGGTCAGATTGAAGACACCCGACACCTGGCTTTGGTTCGTCGGTGATATCAGTGTCAGAGAGATTGGTTGTCCATCGTTGTCCACCAGAAACTCAAGATGATACAGATGAGTTTCCTGTACATTGACAACAGCATACTCAAACACGAGCGTGAAATTCAGCCATCCTTCTCTAAGAGTCATCGTATCGACGTCTATTGTCTGGCTTTCAGCAACAATCGAAGTCACGTTGTAAGAAGGGTATGCGACGCCATCCACCAATAGTGTGAAGTTTACGAAGTCAAAGTCCGATGTTATGTTGAGATCCAGGTTGGCAGTATCGACCAAGGTGCTCTCATTGGCCGGAGTCAGGAGGTCTACCTCAAAGTTGGGAAGACTATTGTCTACAAAGTAGACTAGATAGATGGTCTCTTTCTCATCCCAAGTCATATTCTCGTATTCGAAAAGTATTGTGAAATTGAGATTGCCCTCAGCTAGACCAGTCGTGTTTACGGTGAGATCCTGATTGCCAACGCTAAGTGGTGTCTTGTTATATGCAGAGTAGATTGAGTTGTCAATGAACAGGGTCGTGTTCAGAGTTCCAAAATCAGATGTTATGTCTAGTGTGATGTTGAATTCGCCAGACACTCCACTCCGGTTCGTGGGGCTGATAAGGCTCAGAGAGATGTTCTGGGAGTCGAATCCGGCGGGCATCATGGAGTGTGATGTGTCCAGTTTGGCTCTGTAGTCGAAGCTAGTTGTCATTGCGAGCGGTTGAATCTGAAATACTCCTGCCAAGATGATGGTGAGGAGTAGCATAGGTAGGAGTCTTCTTGTTGACCTCATTCTCGAGCCTTCCTGATACCCAGTGACCAGTAGGTCAGGCTGGGGCGACAGGAATGACCCCGTTTTTAAAGCTAGCGCCAGTAGTATATTCGTACTCGTGTCATGATAGTATTGTTTCAATCGGCTTATATTGCCCATTGAGAGGGACAAGATGACACGCCTTCTTCGCACATGTTGACGGAGAGCTACAAGGGTAATTGACCAAGAGGACTGGGCACGGTTTCGAATGATGCAAAGCGGACTCATAACCAATATTCAAAGGTGCTCCACTGAGGATGGCCCCGGGATTAGAACGACCGTGTTTTTCAAGGGGTGCCCGCTCAGTTGCACGTGGTGTCATAACATCGAAACAATAGATCCGGAACCACGAACTGTATGGTATTCATCAAAGTGCATTGGCGACAAGGCATGCATAGAGGCATGCCCAGAGGGTGCACTAAATCTAACATCAGACGGCATGGAGATAGACCACGATCTGTGTACGACTTGCGGTTCCTGTGAAGAAGCGTGTCCCACTGGTGCTATCAAGGTCATGGGTAAAGAGTGGAGTTCCGAGGCGCTTGTGGAGGAACTCCTTCGGGACAAGGTGTTCTTCACGACATCTGGGGGGGGTGTGACACTCTCAGGTGGCGAGCCAACATATCAGGCCGATTTCATGATTGAAGTGGCGAAAGGTCTCAGAGGGCACGACGTAGATGTTGCCCTGGATACCTGCGGTTACTGTAGCGAGGCTGTCCTAGAGCGTGCTCTATCCGTCGTGAGCATGATTCTCTTCGACCTCAAAGTAATGGATCCAGACAAACACCTTGAATACACAGGCGTGCCCCTGGACCTTGTCCTGAGCAATGCACGACTTGTGAATGGAAGCGGACTTCCCATCTGGGTTCGTACACCAGTCATCCCTAGCTATACCGACAGCGAGGACAACATCAAAGCGATTTCAAGGTTTATCAAGAAGAACATGCCGAACGCAAAAAGGTTCCATCTACTTGCATTCAACAAGATGTGCATAGACAAGTACGCTCTTCTCGGACTTGAGTATCCGCTGAAGGACGCAGACCTCATCTCTGACAGCGAAATGGAGCGTCTGGCGCAGGTCGCAAGAGAAGAAGGCCTCTCGGAAGTTGTCTGGTCTGGAATGACCAAGAGAGGTGGCAAAGGACTCGTCAAAGATGACAGTCGGGAGGACACTCCCTGTAATTAGGGTGGACATTCAGTTATGACGGGAGTAGGACGGTCCTCAATCAGACCAGAACCCTTTTTGTCCAATTAGGTTGCACTTTCGCCGAGGTCGGAGTTTGAAAACATGGGATTTCAAGGCAAAGAATGGGCGTACCATTAGAGTGCGACATGCAGTGCCTGCCGATGCCCGTGATTTACACCACGGATTCAGTACAGTCATTGATGAGGGAATCTGGCTGCCAACCTTTGATGCGAATAGTAGTGTGCCTGATTGGGTCAATTGGATTCAAAGAACAACTCATAGCCGCGACGTAATGCTTGTGGCCGAGATAGAGGATGAGTACGTTGGTCACTTGACTCTCCAGACTGAGGAATGGATGGCATCACAACATGTGGCGAGGCTGGGGATTATCGTGGTCAAGTCGCAGAGAGGAATTGGTGTCGGACGCGCACTGATGGAGGCCGCAGAAGACGCGGGAGTGGATGCAGAATACGAGAAGATAATCCTAAGCACATTCAGGGACAATCAGATTGCAATCTCTATGTATCATTCAATGGGCTACAGAGAGGTGGGAGTTCGTGAACGCCACTTTGCGATGCCTCAGGGTTACGTTGATGAAGTGCTATTTGAGAAATGGATTGCATAGAAACACGGACTCCTAGACCGGTGCAAGACAACTATCACTCAATCTTCTTGGTGCCCAAGTTCTATATGGGAGGAATCCTAACAGGAGAGAAGAATGTTTCAATACTGACTCAGCCATGGTGGACTGCGGAATGTGGCGCGAGATTGTTGATTACTTCCATGATTCCCCTCAACGACTGAAAGTAGCACAAGCCATTGTGCGGCACGGCTTCACCATCGAAAAGCCAGGCATCATCAAATGCGGAACCATCCGTATCCCGCTGAAAGCTATTGGTGACGCTCTCGGAATAGACCGAAGAACTGTCCGGGCCACAACAGAAGATATCTGTCGAAACGACAAGTTGTGTCAGTTCTTTATGCGGCTCCAACCGGCCGGTCCTTCACTTGAAAAGGTCAGGGAAGTTTTAGGGTACGGAGTGCTGACGATATATGTTGAATCACCTGAGAATGCTGGGATTCTCTCAGAGGTCACATCTATCATTGCAGGATATGGAATAGCTATCCGACAGGTTCTTGCAGAAGATGTCGAGATCTATCCAGAGCCCTGTCTAAAGGTCATTACTCAGGATCCTCTGCCCGGAAGAGTCATCGAAACACTGACTGCGGTCAAAGGCGTGAATCGCGTCATCATAGACAAGTGAGCCCTGTGTGACTGCTTAGCAACACTGAAAAGGAGCCACTGTCGCGGCGCCCTGAGCGACTTTGCCATGGACCATGCTACTGAATACTCCCCAGACGACTCTGAGCAGATAACCAGTCTGCCTCAGGACAGTGCGAGAAGTGGGATGTACCAAGTATGGATGCTGGCAATCTCATTGAGTATTCTACAGATTGGTTTCGGATTGATAACGCCGATCTTCCCCTTCTATATTGTCGAACTAGGTGTCGGAGCGACTGAGCTCGGAGTGCTTGCCGCGTCTTTCGCACTGACTCGTATCTTGCTGGCCGGGCCACTGGGCAGAGCCTCAGACAAGGTCGGTAGAAAGCCAGTGCTGCTTATCGCCCTGTTTGGTTTCGCAATCTCCAACCTGATCTATGCATTCGCTGAAACGATTCTTGTGATGATTCTTGCTCGGGCTCTGGAAGGAGCTATCTCTGCTGGATTCTACCCTGCCGCTAATGCCTTTGTGTCTGATATGACGATCCCAGAGAATCGAGGGACGGCGATGGGCTATCTTAGCACTGGTAACATGGTTGGATTTGTAGTGGGGCCGTCCTTGGGTGGTTTTCTTGCTGAGTTCTTGGGAATTCGTCTGCCGTTTGTCATCGCAGCGTTCGTAACACTTGGTACCTTGTTGCTCGTCTACGTTCTTGTTAAGGAGCCTCCGCGAAGGGTCTTGGCGGAGGACTATGACAAATACCGAGTGCCAGTTCTCAAGGTCTTCTCGCGGAACAAGAGATCATATTCAGTTCTAGCCGTGTCAATGTTTGCGAACATGTTCTCAATCGGGATCCTCGAAGTCGCCTTCATGCTTGATGCCGTACAGAGGTTTGAGTTTACACCTCTCCAGATTGGCATCTTCTTCGGCGTTCTTGGAATCATCACAATCATTGGCAACATCGTTTTTGGAAGAGCGTCCGACCGGCTCGGGCGTAAGTGGCTCATTGTGGCGGGTACTCTCATCGGAGCTATGTCCCTGTTCATGTTCATGGTTGCCACAGACGCTGTCGGGTTCTATATCGCAGGAGCCATACTGGGCGTGGCTATCTCAATGCGGGGTCCAACAATTCAGGCAATGATAGCTGACCTAACGGACCAGACTGCCTATGGAAGTGTGATGGGTGCATTTGGGGCCGTTAGCAATGCTGCGTACGTTGTTGGCCCAATACTTGGGGGCATGATGTACGACAGCAGTGGAGATTCCATATCGAGCCTGGCACTCGCCGGTAGCGTCTCAGTTGTCGTGACTCTGGTGTCGGCTATTGGACTTCCAGACTACATGCCAAGGTCTTCTGCCACCGAGTATTATGAAGATGAGCCAGATTGACCTGCTTTTTCATAGTATCTCGGCGGCAACATAGGCCACGACATCATTGTAGTTGCCCGTGATATCACCGGAATTGGTGTACTTTAGCACGTTGAATTGTGTAGCACCCCGTTCCTTTGCGAAAATCATTGCTGTAGCTATGGGGCCTGCTCCACAGATACTGAATCTATGACCTCTCACGAACTCGATGAAGCCCCTGGCATCTAGGAACTCCAAGTACTCCATTG
>JAEORS010000090.1:0-7248 GCA_016840795.1 Candidatus Thorarchaeota archaeon
AGTCCAAGTCACCGGAGACCCCCATTAAGACAAGCGAGCCTCCATTTCGTACATAGCTGTCAAGGGTACCTGAGACTGCCAGTTGAGAGGAGAATGCAGAAACAGTGTCCGGTTCTATGATGACAACACTCCGAAGTGGCAGCAGTCTATCAAAGTATGTTAGGTTTGATGTTTCATAGTAATCAAACTCGACTCCGAGTGTGGTGAATGCTGCTGGGAGATAGTCAGATGATCCTAGGCCGGCCACTCTAGGAACTCCATTCCCGGGATGATGGCCGTCAAAGCTGGCAGCGCCCGGGTCTACTGCAGCAAGTCTGGGTGATGTCGAGGGAGAGTACAGATGGACTTCAGGGTCTCCGAACAACACCTGTTGATTTCCATAGTCGCGGGGATCACGTCCCACCAGAGGATTGGAATAGTCCGGAGCCATCTTGACTAGCCCATCACTGAGGGATGCACCTGTAGAATTGCCATCGCATAGGCCCTCAGCCAACAGAATCGAAAGAAGACCCGCCGGCTGGAAGTAGACCGTCCTAGGAGATGCGATTACTCCGACAGCGCCGTGCTCCATGAGCATACCAGGTAGCCTTGTCCCACCGAGAAGACACGCAGTGAGAATGACGATTGGTGAACCTATGTTGTTTATCGCGGCTTCCAGTTCATCTGTGCTCTTTGTAACATGGTGGGCGACCTCGGCCTCATATGCGACCGGGTTCACGAGTTTGTCGGGATCGCTAGCACTCTCTCTGACAGCGACTGATTCCTCGAAGCCCCAAGTTGCGTCTATGTTTCTGAGCGAGAATAACCCCGGTCCACCAGGTCTGGTTGGAGGATCCATTGGACCGCTCGTGAGAGTTCCGTGAGTACTCATTGACCAAAGCCCGACTTGTGCCGCAACACCGCTGAAGACCTCATTATATCCGACGTGCATATTGACTGAGAAGCCTGCAGCCTCTACCGCTGAAGTGGTGTCCTCAATCTGGTTAATCACGTGGTTATCATAGAAGTTGTCTGGGTATGATTGGCCATCTGTGTAAGCATACATGGTGAGTAGGGTCTCGTCTGCTGCATCTGCAGTTCTAAAGAGGAACCGATGATGAATCGCTCTGTTCACCATGACACTAGCAAGAGCAGAGCCCGCAGCCGGAATCCGGCCTGGTTGAAAGTGACTCTGGAGAGACCTGTCAAAACTGACCTTGATCAGTTCTGGAGGAGATAGGATTACAACTGACTGTTGGTAGCTCGAGTTGTATGCACCACGGATACTCAGGAAGCTCTCAAAATCGTCTACAGACTGCATCATAGAGTTTCTGTTGGGTATTCTCTCATCGTACCAACCGTTCTCATGTCGAGTTATCCATCGACTTGTTATATACACATCAATCTCTGGGCCTATCAAATAGGGGAACCATGTTTCCTCGGCTCTTGTTGTCATGGAATTGTCACTGCCGCATAGTGAGAACACAGGAGCCCCATGAGCAGCCGCAGAGAACGCCGCTGGACCGAAGAGCTCGTCACCTGTTCCCTGTGGAGCTGTGACGACAACATCGTTCTCTTGGGAAACTGCCCTTATCTGCTGAGTCAACACGGAGTAGTTGTCCAGTGAAACAACTGTGGAGAAGGCACCTAGTTCGGTTTCAAGAGAACCTGAGTGAACATTGGCTGGATCTACAAGAAAACTCGTCGCTACACCCAACCTTCGTGAAACCCATTCTGTGAACTCTGGAACAGAGTCTTCTGTGACATACAACAGTGGTGCGTTCAATAGGGATGCAAGAACAGCGCCATTGGCGGCGGATTCTAGATACTGCTGGAGCTCCGTCGGAAGGACTGAGATCTGCCAAGAGAGGTTAACGTTGTTCTCCTCGTCGCTGGCATCCATCCATGCCATAATGACGGTCCATTGACCCGGCATCGGATAAGGAATCTCGACGCTATCCCTGTTAACACCTGTCAGAATGCTACCTGCAGGTGCCCATTGAACTAGTCGCCCGGTCGGATCCACCAAGGCGAGATTAAGATCAGTAGCAATCTTGTCCCATATTATGCTGACATTCAACCAGTTGGCGTTGGATGGCACATTGACGGTTCTCGTGAATCCGGGATGATACTTGATTTCACAATCTAAGGTATTCGAGCCAGGGAGAATCTTCTCAACGGCCATTGTCCAAGTACCATCCATTGTTTTAGGATACCAGAAGTGCAGAGGCACCATTGTGCCAACATACGCTGGATTTCGCTCAAAATAGACCTGAGATTCGACCGAGTAGTCTACAATGTTCCCGTTCGGATCCTTGAGCTCATGAAGATAGAGATCCTGAGTAGCCCAGTCGACCGTTCCCTCAAGCCACATTGCGGTTGAATGCGGAGTGAAGGTGATGTTGGCAGGTCCGGGGACAGTTGTCCTATAGGGCGCTAAGGCAGAGTTCAGAAATGTGAAGGTGTAATTGCCAGAAGTGACTACAGGTTCAGGGAGAATATCCCCGGCGAGTGCGAAGACTGCAGTATCTGAAGAATTCCAATCCATGAGAGCCAGTTGAGCTGCAATGTCTGTTGAGTTCGAACCTGATATCATTGGGTACATTGGTACTCCTAGTTCTTTCTCAATGCCCTCTATTGCGGAGTCTGAAATCGGGCCAATGCCAACAAGCTGAGTGGCGCCTCCATCCGGTTCCAGGTACTCGGCCCAGTCTTCTACAAGCCATCTCTCAGAGTCTGAACCTCCCACCTTTATCAATGGCGAAACGTACTGCGCCCCACCATGGAAGAAGACCGAAGTGGGAACGGCTGCCATGTATGCGAAGTCATCCATGTATGATGAGGGGTCATTGTAGACAAAAGTCGCCCTACGGAGTGCTGTGAATTCATCCGGGAGCCCTGCTGATGCGTAGTCAGGGTCCAAGTGTACCCTGTTGGATTCGCGCCCATGCAGCGAGCCTGCAGGCATCAGTGGAGTAACAAGAGATGCCAAAAGCAATGTCACAAGGAGAATGGAGAGAGGTTTCTGCGATCTAGATGTCAATCACTGCACTCCTTCATCTGAATGCAAAACCTGTCAAGTTGAAGCAAATCAAGCTTTCTCGGGCAGTCTAATGTAAGAACGTGCTCCTATTAATAAGTAAACAGAGTATCGATGTGGATTCTCAACTACTCAATGTCATCAAGCATGCTTTCGTCGAAATCCTCGTCGAGGTCCTCCATCTCTTCTTTCTCAGGTAGGGCATCGATTATGTCATCAATCGGGCCCCTCAGTCTCCGTCGGGTAGACCTCGACAAATCCCAGAGCTTCTGTTCTGCCCGCTCAATTACCTCTCGACTAAAGTCTGTCATATCGGCATCCAAGTAAGACTGTGCAGCTTCCACGAAGTACTCTGCAGACTTCTTCTGATTGTCGTTCATTTCTGCGATGTCCCCTAGCAATGAGAGGGCATCCGCAACTCCAGCCTTGTCATCAATCTCTCTATAGATCTTGAGAGCCTTCTTGAACTCCTTTTCGGCCGCTTCCCAATCCTCTTTGTCTGCATAGGCGTTGCCAACATCCATTATTGTGCTCGCAACACCCTGTTGATTATCGACCGACTTGTAGGCCTTTTGAGCCTTCTTGAAATATGTGAGTGCCCCATCGAACTCTCCAAGACCATGTTTTGCAAGAGCCAGGGCATACATGGCATCGGCTGCGCCATCTTGGTTCGACACTTTCTCAAACATCTTCATTGCCGTTTGACAGGTTTCAGCAGCATCAGCCCATTGCTCCAAGTTTATCTGAGCGACTCCAAGGTTATACAGAGCATCTCCAACGCCAGTTTCATCCTTGAGTTCCTTGTAGATCTTCAGAGACTGCTCGAAGCATTTGAGGGCTTCTTCATACTCTGCCACCCCCATGTATACGTTGCCGACCGCGTTCAGTATCTTCGCCGCAACATCCTTCTCGCCGGCTTCAAGCGCTTGGGATGCCTGCTCAAGCATCTCAGCAGGGTCCATGTCGTCAAATGATGCTTCTTCCTCACTCAAAGGGTACACATCTCCAGATATCAGCTGAGGCATGACATCTCGCTTTTGAGCCTTTCTGCGCATCCGTCACGGTGCCATTATCAGATTGGGATCTTCGAGCAGTGACCTAACAGAATCCTTCACCACGAACTGTTCGTCCCCGACTTGTACCTCTAGCAACTTGCGCAACTCAAACCTACGAAGATATCCCACTGCCTGTTCACGACTAACATTGAGACCTTTCATGAGCTTCTTCAGGCCATTAGAAGAACCACTATACTCAGCAAACCTAGAGAAGACAGAGCTCCATTGCATCATAGATAGGAAGAGCAAGGTTCGGAGCACTCTATCGACATTCTCACCGGTTTCAGCAGAACAAGGCATGACTGCCTGACCAGCCAGAAATCGCATGTTCTTCCTAAGCTGGTCGACTGGACGTGCGTTGGAAATGTCTTGTTTGTTGGCCGCAACAACACAAGGCACTCCTGGCAAAAAGAAAGCAATCTCTCTGAAGAACAGCTTTGCTCGCGCATCAGACTCCGGATCCGCCGAGTCAACAACAAAGATGATTCCGTCTGCCCCCTCACTCAGAATCTTACGAATAGTCCTGAACCTGAGCAGACCTGGTGTTCCAAACAGGAATACGCTCATGCCACTTACGTTGGCCATTCCGTGGTCCATCGCAATTGTTGTGCCACTACGTTCGATGTTGATGCATGCACCATCCGTTATCTGATGCACCATTAGACTCTTCCCAGACTCGTAAGGCCCAGTAACAATGATTTTCATGCGATTGCACCTGCGTTCTTCTCTGCTGAGAGCTGATTCCACTGTAAACCTCTGAATGATAAATGGTTTGCCGTATTACATTCAAGGTAACGCATTTCAAACTCAAGAGAATGTTCAATGAATACAAGGAGACCGGCCGCTCGCAGCGGCAGTCCTCGAGCATCTATCCGTTAGGTTTCAGATTGCTCTCACGGGAACGCGGTCTCGACAAACTTCACACCTTCGGCCAGCCGAGCCGCCGGCGTGGCCCGTGGCTTCTCTGTCCTACCAATGGTCCAGCAGGGAAGATCGTGTAATCTCATGACCTCTTGGAATTCTTCGACCTTGTCAGGTTGCAGGAACACAAGCATTCCACCAGCAGTTTCGGCTGCTAGTCCTTGGTCCAGCCTGTGGCCAAAGAACTTCGCCAGTTCAAGTGTGCCCCTGATGACTGGAACTTCCTCAATCACGACGTCGACACCACTCTGAGAGGCCACATTGTCTGCGTGACCAATCAGACCGAAACCAGTTACATCAGTTGCAGCGTTGACGCCCACTCGTTTCATTGCCAGAGCGACCACGCGATTGCTATGAGTCATCACTCGAACGGCGGTCTCTTGCATTGTTCGGAGCTCAGACTCCTGGAATCTCTCAAGGAGAGCCTCTCGCTTCTCGTCCTGCAAATCCCGGTAGGATCTCATCGCAGGCTGAATCCCTAATGGTTTCGTCAACAGGATTGCATTACCAGGTTGCGCGCCCCTTGAATAGACGATATCATCAGGGTGAGCAACACCAAGACAAATGCCTCCGAAGACGGGTATCGGATTCCTAATAGTCTGGCCGCCTGTCACTCTGGAACCGAATTGCATCATGAAGTCATTCATTCCCTTGAGAACGCCAACGACAATCTCCTCATCCATTTCCTCGGGGTAGCCAATAAAGGCCTGAAGTGAAACTATCCCCGTGGCGCCCATTGCAAACACATCGTTGGTCGCATTGCAAGCAACAATCTCACCTTGAATATGGGGATCGTCATGGATGGGTGTGAATATGTCAACGTTCTCGACTAGGGCGACTTGATCATTGATTATACGAACCACAGCATCGTCGCCTATCTCTCCTTTGCAGAGTGCATCCTCAGTTGCCAGGCCTGCATTCTCCAGAAGACGAGAGAGGTCATCCTGCTTGACCTTACAGCTTCAGCCATGGGTTGTTACCATTGCAGTCAGACGCATCTCGCGCACCTGGTACATCGCCTCCATTTCCCTTGTGGCCCGTGGCCCATGTTACACACAGCAAACGAGTAATAAAGACTCACGTTCTTTACTCTTCACAAGCCTTATAGCAGATGCGAAAAAACATCCAGTCTGAGGGAGTGTCTGACTTTGCAAGCTAGGAAGTTGTCCGAGAATCTGTACGAAATCCCAAAGGGCACAATCGACTGCATGACCGTGCCGGTGAAGATCTATGCTTCTGACGCACTCTTCCAGAAGATGAAACAGGACAAGACCTTCGTGCAGGGAGCAAACGTAGCTTGTCTACCTGGAATCTACTCGCACAGTACTATTCTGCCTGATGGTCATCAGGGCTATGGATTCCCAATTGGCGGAGTTGCCGCAACGGACTATGAGAATGGCGTGATATCTCCCGGAGGTGTTGGCTATGACATCAACTGTGGAGTACGAGTCTTAGCGACAAATCTTGACGAGAAAGATGTGCGACCCAAGATCAGGGAACTCATCGATCGGCTTTTTGATGAGGTCCCAACCGGTGTTGGACGCGTAGGGAAGATATCGCTTCACGAACCAAGAGGCGTTGATGAGGTTCTCACCAGGGGCGCTGAATGGGCTGTAGAACGAGGATACGGCTGGGAGGAGGATTTGGATCACATCGAAGCGAGGGGCACTCTTGAGCTCGCCGATGCATCCAAGGTGTCGCCGCATGCCAAGAAGAGGGGAATGGGGCAGGTTGGAACATTGGGCTCCGGAAACCACTTTCTTGAGATACAGACAGTTGATGCAATCTATGACGAAGTAGCGGCTAGAGCCATGGGCATCGACAGAAAAGGTCAGGTCACTGTCATGATACACAGCGGATCAAGAGGGTTGGGCCACCAAGTCTGTGGTGATTATATCAAGACGATGACACATGCCATGAGAAAGTACAATGTCCAGGTCCCGGACAGAGAACTGTGTAGCGTACCAACGATCTCCCCAGAGGGACAAGCGTATCTAGGAGCCATGAGCGCAGCTGCGAATTACGCCTGGGCGAATAGACAAGCCATGATGCACTGGACTAGAGAGACCTTCTCCAAGGTCATGGGTCAGTCAGCAGAAGACCTGGGGATGAACCTGATCTATGACGTTGCCCATAACATGGGCAAGGTCGAGGAACATGATATTGAAGGAAAGAGAAGGAAGGTCGTCGTTCACCGCAAAGGTGCTACAAGAGCGTTTCCAGCGGAACATCCCGAGACCCCTGCTGAGTACA
>JAEORS010000091.1:0-7212 GCA_016840795.1 Candidatus Thorarchaeota archaeon
CAGTAGTCGTGAAGGCGCAGGTGCTTGCTGGGAAGAGAGGAAAGGCCGGAGGCGTGAAGTTTGCTGACAGCCCTGATGAAGCAAAGAAACACGCTGAAGCGATACTAGCAATGCGCATCAATGATCTACCTGTGGAGGCAGTTCTTGTTGAGGAGAAGCTTGAGATTCAACAGGAGATCTATGCGGGAGTTACAGTCGATCGAAATGAGCGCAAGTACGTCATCATTGGAAGCGCTGCGGGTGGCATGTCGATAGAGGAGCTCGCCGAGGAGAGCCCTGAGAAGATTATCAAGCAGTACGTTGACCCTGATTTCGGTCTGCAGCCGTTCGAGGCCAGGAATATGGCCATTGCAATGGGATTCGGGAGGAAACACATCAATAAGCTTGCAGGATTCTTCCTCAAGTTGTGGGAGATTGTGAGGGCATGTGATGTCGAACTCACAGAGATCAATCCTCTGATTCTGACAGCAGATGGTAGATTCCTAGCTGCAGACGCACGTCTTAACATAGACGACAGTGCGCTATATCGCCACAGAAAGATGGTCGATGAGCTCCAGAGAGAGCCTGCGGGACAGAACGAGAGGGAACTGATGGCCATGCAGGAAGGAATGGCGTATGTGGAGCTGGAGGGGGATATTGCCTGTATATGCAATGGGGCAGGCCTAACGATGGCGACATTGGATGCCGTTTCACTCTACGGCGGCAAAGCTAGCACATTCTTGGATCTAGGTGGCGGAGCTAACGCGGAGAGAGTTGAGAAGGGTATTGAGATTGCGATGAAGTATGAAAAGGTGAAGGCAATATTGGTCAACGTCATGGGCGGCATAACGAGATGTGATGAGGTGGCCAACGGCATTGTTTCAGCCAGAAGTGATGGAGACATAACTGTCCCTTTCGTGATTAGAATGGTCGGGACAAACGAGAAGGAGGGGCAAGAGATTCTAGCGAAGGCAGGAATACCATTTCTGAAGACAATGGAAGAGGCTGCCCAAAAGGTAGTTAGTCTTGTGCAGGAGGGGGCCTAGGTGGTCGTGCTAGTTGACAAGGATACAAGGGTTGTAGTTCAGGGAATAACTGGTTCACAGGGCACTTTCCACTCAGAAGCAATGCTCAAGTATGGTACCAAGATTGTAGGTGGAGTCACTCCTGGCAAACGCGGAGAGGAAGTACACGGGATTCCTGTCTACGACAGTGTCAGAGAAGCGAAGGAGGAGGAAGATGCCAATGCGTCTGTCATCTTCGTGCCGGCACCATTTGCGGGAGATGCAGCCCTAGAGGCTATTGCATCGGACCTCAATCCCGTCGTTGTCATTACTGAACACGTTCCTGTGCTTGACGAGATGCGATTGATACATGCAGCGAAACGAAAGGGAATTACGGTGATAGGACCCAACACGCCTGGAATAATCACTCCAAATGCCAAACAGAAGTTGGGAATCATGCCGGGACATGTGTTCTCGGCTGGAAGAGTTGGTCTAATGTCACGTAGCGGCACACTCACATACGAGATAGCTGCAGGTATGACTGATGCAGGGATTGGAGTTTCTACTGCAATAGGCCTCGGTGGTGACCCTTGTGTTGGACTGACGACGATTGAAGCAGTGAAGATGTTCAACGATGATCTGGACACTGACGCACTGGTCTTGGTAGGCGAAATAGGCGGCGACGCTGAAGAACGTGCTGCAGAGTACATCAAGAAGCATGTCGAGAAACCTGCCGTTGCGTTCATCGCTGGACGAACTGCGCCCCCCGGAAAGAGAATGGGACACGCTGGTGCCATCATCAGTGGAAGCACTGGTACTGCCGCAGCCAAGATAGAGGCCTTCACTGCTGCAGGAGTCCCTGTTGCAGAGAAACCAAGTGATGTGGCGAGGCTCCTGAAGGAAGTCCTCTAGTAATCGACAAGTGGAAAGAGCACAAGCTTTTAAAACACAACCCAGCAGGGAAGCGGGAGCGGGCTCACTGTAGACTATGTCCGTGATTCTTTGAATGAGGTTCAAGAGATGCCAGTTGCAGACATCGAAAAACGCAGACTTGCACAGCACTACTTGCTATACAAATCAGTATGCAGATACTGTGGTGCAACTAATCCGCTTAAGGCAAAGAAGTGCAGAAAGTGCGGGAACAAGGACCTCAGACCAAAGAGACGGTCAAAGAAGTAATCATGGGCCGGTGATCTAGCTGGTTATGATGCCGCCTTCACAAGTGTTGGCCATTTGAGTGGTATCGTGTCCGATCCGAGTGACCCGCATTGAAATCGGCGGAAATCGGGCGTTCGAATCGCCCCCGGCCCACTATCTCCAGGGCCTCTGGAGGTTCTCTTCTAGCTGGCAAATCTGGGTAGCCGAATTATGATGCACTCCGTCACCCTTATAACGACTCCATCTCACGATGGCGAGTTGAAGGGCGTTGGGAGTATACAATCCCAATCCTCCCCCGGCCCACCATCGCACTGATCGACCTCAATGAAGGAGCTAGCAATGCCAAAGCAAATCTATGACGTGGAAAAGTTCCTCGAGATGACTGAGGATGCCGTAGAATGCCGAGTGAAACGAGGCGGCGAGAAGGTCAAGCTCAAGCTCAGAACGAGCAGGTATCTCTATACCATCATCCTCGAACCACAAGAGGCAGAAACGGTTCTACAACAGGTGAAGTGTCAGATTGTTGAGGCCCGCCCAAGTTCTAAAGAGGACTAGATTTCTACTGTTTCGTTTACCTCTGGCACGTGTGCTTTTCTGCCCTTCTTCTGAAGGGTTTCCGCAAGCGTATCGCACGCCTCCGACTCTCCGTGCACAACGTAGAATTCTGGATCGCCTGGAATTCTCTGGAGTAAACTCAACATGCCTTTTGCGTCTGAATGTGATGACAGATGATGCATCCGAACGTCTGCTGAAACTTCGTAGGTCCGGCTTCCGGCTTGCACTTTGTTGGTGGCTAAGAGCTCTGCACCGGGAGTTCCTGGAATCTGAAAGCTGACCATGATTATTGTGTTTCTCGGGTCATCATGCAGCAATTTGAAATAGAGGTGGGAGGCGCCTCCCTTCAACATTCCAGCTGGAGAAATGATGATTCCTCCATTCTCGGCGGCTCTTGTGCGATCCCTATTGCCCTGAATAATGCGGCTTCTGCTCACTGCCCGATTGAATGCCTGGGGACTCTGTAGATACTCAGGATGCCGGACAAGAATCTCATTCACCTTTCGGGCCATGCCATCGACATAGATTGGGTACTTGTGTGGAATGTTGTGCAGTTCAAGAATACACATGATTTCCTGGCTGCGGCCCACGGCAAAGGCGGGAATCAGAACTGTGCCTCCCCGTTCCAGCGTTTCGAGTACCGATTGAATGAGCGCCTCTTCGATTTCCGTCCGGTCGGGATTTGAACGACGTGCATAGGTACTCTCTGTTACGACGACATCGTGTTTCGGAAGGTTCTTTCTTGCGCCCAGATTCAACTGGGACTCTATAGCATTGAAATCCCCAGTGAAAAGGACTCTCTTCCCGTTTACCCTTATTGAAACCATTGCACTACCTGGAATGTGTCCTGCATTGAATAGAGTCATCTCGAAGTGATGGCCTAGAGGCAGTGTTTCTTCATATGCGGTAGCCTGACACTGTCTTCTCACAAGCGGAATATCATTTCGGGTGAAAGGCAGCCTTCCCTTAGTGACATCGTACATATCTCGGAGCAACAGTAGACTTAGGTCTCTCGTTGCAGGCGTACAGAAGAGTGATGCTTCTGTCTTGGAGAGTATAAGGGGAATGCCTCCAGAGTGGTCTAGATGGGCATGAGTCAGCGCAACACCTTGCAGATCGTCAAGAGGAACCATGTCCGGGAACTTCGGAGGCTCTGAGAGCTTAGCTCCGTAATCTACGAGCAGACTCTCGTCCGCCTCTTCCATAAGGAAGCCAGCCCTACCGATTTCCCTGCATGAGCCCAGGAATGTGATTTGTGTCATCTATGTGAACGTCCACGCCCGCGCGCGCGGTTACAAAGAAAAGGCTTGTGTATGGTGACATCAGTAGGTCAGTATCCGTGTTTTGAGTGGAAAATGGCGCAGAAGGGAATCGAAATCTATATCAGACGCGGACAGATGCAGTGCTGTGTATTATACCCTTACGAGCATCAGCAGGGGAGAGGCTTCGGGTGACTGCGAAGAAGACTGACGAGACGTCGGATAAGAAAAGCCACGGCGACTCGGTGATCCTTGTTGGCAACAAGAACGTAATGTCGTATGTCCTAGCCTGCGTGACATTGTTTAACAAGGGATCCAGCGAAGTTGTGATCAAGGCACGAGGCAGACTGATTAGTCGGGCTGTTGACGTGGCCGAGATTACACGCCATAGATTCATTTCCGACCTTGAAGTCAAGAAGATAGAGATCGGTACAACCACTGTCCAGACGGACAAGGGAAGCGATCTCAATGTTTCTACGATTGACATAACGCTCTCCAAGTGAGAGAGAAAGGCCAGTTGTGCTCCTCACCCGAGTCCCGCCATTGCTGGGGCTCTGGGAGTGAGGAAGAAGAGATGAAATTACCAGTCTGTGTATTCGACCTGGAATCTGACATGCTTTGCCCAAGCTGCCAGGAGAGGCTAGACAGAGGAGAACTGAGTGCTTTCGACATTGAATTCTCCAAATGGATTATGGAAAGGGCTAAGGAATACCCAGAACTGGAAGACCTGAACCTGCTCAGAGCGGTAAGAACCAATGGCCGTTTGATACTGGTCGTCGGGAAGAAGAACAGCGGAGTCTTACAATCTGCTAAGGCACTCATGGATGAGATAAAGGAGTCATTTGGTGAAGTGCTGATCTTTGAGTCTCCTGTGAAACTGAGAAGGATAGTCAGGAGTCTAATCGAACCCGCAATCGAAGTGGGAGTGAATAGCCTGCACCTTCCGGACGGATTCAGAGAGAGCATTGTTATGCTCAGACCAGAGGACAGAGATCGAATAGCATACTCGAAAGAGGACCTCAGAGAGATTGTTTCCGCAGTCATGGGAGAATCTGTGCTGTTCCAGTACCAAGATGAACGCATAGAGAAAGATGAAACCTCCAAGGATGACGCCTTCGGTGAGAAGTTGAGAGAGTTCTCCGTAAGACGTCGAACTCGGTGAGTCAGACTCTGTGGATTGGATGATTCTTCATCAGCTCGCGCATCACAACAGTAGCATAAGATCCCTTTCTCAGTCGGAACTTCAGAACGAGTCCAAGGTCGTCGCATAGCTCCTCGATCTGTGTGGGTTCAAATGTCAGAAGATGTAGACCTCCAGGAGAGTCTAATGCCTTCCACTCAGGATTGCGAAACTCCGCAAGCGTGACATCTTCATCACTAAGGACTTTCTGTAGCAGCTCTGACTGCGTAGAGGGAGGGGTCTTTGTCGAATATCCTGGGAGGGGAGCAGCAAGCCCGTAGTCACCCGAAAGCAGGAGTTCCATGCGGTTCTCCCGATTCTGTTCGGTTACATAGAGCCATTCATCACGTCCAGAATGGGTTTCATCAAGCCTGATCATGAAGTCCCCAGGCTCAGGTCTGTCAATCGGGAGCTCCGACTTGACTCTAAGACTAATCAGGCGATTGAATAAATACGATTGGTACGAGTGAACAAAGATGCCGAGAATCCGAGAACGTATCTTCGAGAGGGCCTTCTTGTAGTCACCTGGATGCTTCATGAGTTGCCTCATCACATCTTTCTCATAGCTGAGTTCCCTTGGGAACACCTCTAGCATACTGTTGTCAGGAAGGAGGTTCTCGGCCAAACGCTCCCGGACCTCCGTCAGCTGCTCCGATTCATACTCACTCGTAGCTGTCAAGAGTATGCGAGTAGCTTCCTCAAAGTCGCGTTTCACAAGAGACCTTCCTACAAGGTGAGTGTAGGGGCGTGTGACACCGAACCTCTGAACGCCAAAGTAGTTGAGCAAACGGGCCCGCTTCAACTCCTGAACTGCTGACAGGGCTTCAGAGCAGTCAACATCCATGTCAGAGAGTCTTATGGTGAAACGATTACCCCAGAGGTCTCCAATTTGAATCGCGCGACGCGCATACTGTGGTTCGCGAATAGCAATTCGGGACAGTTTCATATCATTGAATCGGTCGGTAGCCGAAGAAGGAATCGACATCATCTGACTTGTCACAGCTCGTTTGTCCTTGAGACCAGCATAGGTAATCATGTGGTGTGGAATCTTCAGCTCAGCGGCAAGGATCGCTGATACATCGAACGTTGAGAGTCCCATCTTCTGTACAACGAAGTTCACGTATTTGGACCGCTCCCCACGAATCTGATCTATGTGGGTCGCTTCAGGCCAATCCTGAATCGTAAGCGTGTTCCCATCAGGTGTAATCTCTTCGACAAGAAAATCTTCGAAACGAGATTTGAGTCGACCTCCTATCCCAGGTGTAGCTGTGCTGTAGAGGTCCATTCCGATTGACGCTTCAATCGAATGCGAATCTTTCATGATGGCTACCCTCAGAGAAGTTTCAGGTCACCCGTGACCCTGTCTATCAGCTCTGCTCTCGCTGGACCCACTGCAATGACTGTAGTGGTCCCAGGCGGAAGCTCAGTCATCCCAGCATCTCTGATTAAGGCGAATGGGATCCCGAGGTCAACAGCCACCCGCCTCACTTCAAGTAGCTCGTCCTCAGAAGCAACTTTTACTGCGACCTTCTTCTGACCCTCGTTGAACCATGCCTTCCAGACATGTTGATTAATGACTCTCACCCGCTCTGAAGCGCTTACAGATCCATGCGCGACTTGGACGGCTATCTTTCCCTTACTCATGCCCAGATCAGTCCTAACTGCAATCACCTGCTTGAACTTGAATTCCCGTCCACTCATCTTGAAGGCCGCCCATTCACAACAGTGGGACTCGAGGGGAGAGATAAAAAGGGTACCTCTTCTCTTCTAGTGGGATGCCTAGTATAGACAACGACGTAATCATTATTGGAGGAGGCCCAGCAGGCCTAATCACGTCGCATAGCCTAGCAAAGGACGGTCACAATGCTGTTGTTCTAGAGGAGCATCCCGAGATAGGGAAGCCTGACCACTGTGCAGGACTCGTCAGCACATCAGGTCTCAGTTCACTCAACCTCAATCCCCCTAGAGATGTAATTCAGAATTATGTGTCTGCAGCAAGAATCTTTGCACCATCGGGGCAGTCCATCCTGATTGAGAGAGGAAGACGTGAGGCTTTTGTGATTGACAGAAGCAGATT
>JAEORS010000008.1:0-24625 GCA_016840795.1 Candidatus Thorarchaeota archaeon
GTCTTCTCACGCCACTTGTCTCGGGTCCTTGCCGCTGCCTGTCTACTTCTTGAGGACATCTGACCATCACGCTCATGATGTAACTACTAGTGAATCCAAAGAATCACGACGGTTGACGGTCTAGGCCGTGAACCGCGCCGACTAACAACGAGTCGGTTAAAAAGATTGTGACATGCACTGCATCTCTGGCTAGCACAACCCAGTAAACTAGATATTGGGATGAGTTCAGAGCGTGTTGGAGTCCATAATAATGACTGAGATTGTATGCCCCCGCTGTGGGTACAAGGAGATCGCCATGGTGAAAAAAGAGATGACCGGGGGCGGCGGATACAAGAGACACTTCCGATGTCCAAGATGTAGCAATACCTGGCAGAAGAAGGACTGAATCTTCTCACTGAGATTGGGCAATCCCGATGGATGCCAAAATGATTATATCAAGACCGTAGTGTTCATCCAAACCACGCGGAGGTTGCCAAGCCAGGTCAAAGGCGCTGGGTTTAGGTCCCAGATGCAGGCACCGACTTAAGTGTCAGCAGGGAAATCCCGTAGGGGTTCGCGAGTTCAAATCTCGCCCTCCGCACCATCTATTGGCAAACCTCATTATCTCGTTATTCTCCACACTCTTCGAGATAATCATGAAGTACATGTTCTTGGCAACTGACGATAACAAGATGCAGCTATATCACCTGCTTCTGAACGCGATAAACTTCCACGAGAATGGTCATGAGGTTGCAGCTGTTCTTGAGTGTGCCTCTCCGAAGCTACTAATTGGAATAGCTGATGGCACCATCAGACTCCCTGTCTTTGACAAGGCGATGGAGCTTGAGGTCATAGATCATGCTTGCAAAGCTTGCTCTTCCGTATTCGAAGCTACTGAGGCCGCAGAGCAGCTCGGGGTTCCAATCAAAGGTGAGCTAAAGGGTCATAGTGATCTATTGAGATTCGCTGATGCTGGATATTCAATTCTCACTTTCTGACTGCAGACAATTAACATTATATCTCTACGACAATTGAATCAGACAAAGCGCATGATTGAGTGTTGCATTAATATTATATCGGAGTCAGCCAAGAATCCATTGATGCCGGGGTATCCAAGCGGCTACGGAGACGGTCTCGAATCTGTTGTCCGGCGAGAGAACCGTTGCCCTTTGAGGCTCATGGGTTCGAGAAGCCCTAACTCTCTGGTTGGGCTCGAATGTCCCATCCCCGGCGCCACCCCGATTCATTGCAGTTCATCCAACACCTGCGCCATTACCTTCTTCGCAGTCGTAACAAGCTTGTCCAACGTCTTCTGTGTCTTTGCTCCAACGTACACCCTTGCCTTCGGTTCAGTCCCTGACACTCTAACCAGCACATAGGAACCATCCTTGTAATCTATCCGAACCCCATCCACCTCGAGAACCTGTTCCACTCCGCTGATCTCAGGGACAAGCAGCTCCTTCACCCTTGGCAGAAATGCATGTTTGATCTTGTCCGGACACCGAACGAAGTCTCGCAGGATTGGATATTTGGGAATTGTCTTCATCAGTTTGATGCAGCTACCATCACCCAGCTCATCCACCATTTGTGCGAATCGACCCGCCCCTGCTATACCATCCATCCACCAACCCAATTCTGTGAATATTGGTTTCCAAGGTTCGGATGCTAGTATCACATCCTTCCCCTCCTCGGTGACTAGAAACTCCTGCATAGACCCAAGTGGCCTTCGGACAACAGACCCTCCTACAGAATTGACAACCTCATCGATCACACTGGAGGTATCAACTGAGGTGAGGACTATCCCTCCGCCATTTCTCTCAACCTCATCCCTAGCAAACACAGCAATCACACGGTTCTGATCAATGAACTCCCCGTCTTCATCTATCACAGCCAGTCTGTCACCATCACCATCGTGGCACATGGTCACAGCAAAGTCAGACTCCCGTGCCATCTTCATCGCATCTCCTAGGTTTCTTGGTGATGGTTCAGGTGGCCGGCCTGGAAAATGGCCATCCTGATGAGAGTTCATTGTTGTTACAGAGAACCCGAGATCAATTAGAAGATCAGGCGTATACTCCGTTGCTGCACCATTTGCCAAGTCCAGCAATACCTTTGTTCCCTTACTCAGTCCCCCCCTGCTTGAGAGATACTTCTTTACTCTGGACAAGTAGTCTGCCCTGATGTCTATCTTAGAAACCTGTCCAATCTTCTCCCAAGATGCGATAGTGTAGCTCTTGTTGTACAATGAATTCTCC
Source organism: Candidatus Thorarchaeota archaeon (assembly GCA_016840795.1). Classification (GTDB taxonomy): domain Archaea; phylum Asgardarchaeota; class Thorarchaeia; order Thorarchaeales; family Thorarchaeaceae; genus SMTZ1-83. The sequence continues at coordinate 2,235 of JAEORS010000008.1, forward strand.
AAGAACTCCTCTTCAGATCTGATGAACTCCCGCCCCGACTTGAAGAACTTGAAACCGTTGTCAGTAGGCGGGTTATGACTGGCAGTGATTATTACAGACACGGAGATTCCTGGGACACAACTATGATACGCGACGGCCGGCATCGGAGCTATCCCCACGTCTCTCACATCCACACCAGTGGATAGTACTCCAGATACGAAGGCATTCTTCAACATCTCTCTAGAAGTCCTAGCATCGATTCCGACACCGACACTGCCGGTACCTTCCAGATGCGTACCAAGCGCTCGACCCAGACCAAGAGCCAAGTCCACTGTCACTTTGTCCGCGATTGCTCCGCGGATTCCACTTGTACCAAACAGTCTCTGACTCAAGAGATAACCTCCTAGCTTTGGGGCAGGGCCAAATCGACGATATCCTTGGCCGCCTCTCCTATCCTCAAGAGACTGTCAATCACGAAGAGTTCTGTGTGAGGTTCACCATTAGACTTGGAAAGAACATACTGTCTGGTCTTGCCTATATCGTCAATTAGCTCCCTTTCTGCAGTAATGACCGACACAACCTTCTCGGAGTCGAACTTGAAGAGATTCTCAACGGATTTGGATAGCATTTCTTTCACTTTGTCTGCTATTGACTCCATTCTCTTTATGAAACTCACAGTAGGTGCCTTGTCAGTGCGTCCAGCAATATCCACCGACAGATCTGCTATCCTTTCAATATACTGTGCTGCGAGACGAAGGTCGAGTGCTTCCACAGGTGCGATACTCATTATCTCAGACATCCGAGGATACTGAATGGCAGATCGAAGCTCTCGTACAATCAGGAAGAAGAGCCTGTCGACCTCCTCATCGCGTTGGATAACGTCCTCAGCAAGGTCTTTTGCCCCCTCGAAGTACGCCGTGAGAGCGTCATTCAGCATTCTTGAGGCAATGAGGTTCATTCTCTTCATTGCCTTCCTTACTGGCAGCGTCGATGGGTCCACCAAACACCTAACCACAATCTCGTGTCCATCATCATGAGTTATCTCGTCAGTGATTTCAAGCGCGACGAATCTACTGATTATCTTCTTCAGCTCCAGCCTCTGGTCGGTCGTTATTGGCTCCCCACTCGCTACTCGAATCTCATCAAACCCCAACAGGTATTTGCTGGTAATCTCCCACCGAAGGTTGGCCTCGATTTGAACTGTGGTGGTCCTCGGTTCTCCTGCTTTCGGAAGTCGCGGATCAACGATCAAACACCCGTCCTCACGTTCGGCAACAACAACAGTGTCCCCTTTTCCAAGCTTCTGCCTCAGGACCCAGTCTTTGGGGAGTATCACCAAGAACGAACTACCTTCATCTCCACCAGTCTGCTGCAGCTTCCTGTACGTGACCATTCTCTCCACCCAAGCTAGATGGCGCCAAATCCTCGTTGAAATGCCCGCTTATTACACTTCCCGCATCTACTTCTATCTCAAATCCGACGAAACTAGGAAGTTTAGTTCAGTTCTTCAAATCATGAATTTGGGCGATGTTTAAATCATAAAGCTGCGACAGCGGCAGCGGTTGCCATTGACACAAGCTGACCGTCGAGCATTGTTGAAGAAGCTGGTAAAATCAGGCATTCAGATATCTCCCGACGCGCTTGATTTCCTTCTGGGTTTAGAGGCACCTATGTCCGTTGTAGATTCCTTGGTCGGTCAGCGTAACGTTTTGACTCACCCAGCAGTCCTATCCCGTCAATACCTTACGGAATGGATCACTGGAGAGATTGAGAAGAAAGACCCAACGCCTACAGTGGTCCAAATCGAGTCGTTGTCTGAAATAATCGAAAAAGAGCACGAATCCGGATTCCCTCAGGTAGACGTTGGTCCACTAATCAGTGTCCTGAAGAATCCCACGTACGACAGAGTAGGCTCCAAGGGGACTGTTGATGATTTCTTGGCTCTATTCAGAGATAGGTACCATCGTATCAAGAGAATGTATGCAAGCCGGGTGGACACACATGATGCTCTGTCTCCCGTTGCTATCGAGATGAAGCAAAGAGCGGCAGCGGGCCGTCTAGTAAGGACCAGTGAAGCACAGCCGACTCCTAGGCGTTCAAGCGTGAAGGTTATCGGGATTGTGAAGGAGAAGAGTGTATCAAAGGCGCAGAACATAGTCGTAAACATAGAGGCGTGGGAGAAAAGGCCGAATAGGCGTGATGAGGAAGAAGAACACAGCATCGAGATAGTAGCAGTAGTTCCTACTGGTCAGGAGGGGGAGAAGGGTCGACAGCTGTCGGAGAAGGCCAGTTCAATCATGCTAGATGAAGTCGTGTGCATATCAGGCTACCTAGATGAACGTGGGCGAATGATAGCTGATGACATAATTCTCCCAGATATTCCAATGAGTCGTGAGGTCGGAAGGGCTCAACGAGATGTCTACGCAGCATTCATCTCTGACATTCATTGTGGAAGTAATGAGTTCCTGGAAGACGCATTTGACCTCTTCATCGATTGGCTTAGGGGGAGGGACGTTGACAGTTCCGAGAAAGAGATGATCAGACAAATCAGGTACCTTCTGATTGCAGGGGACCTTGTGGACGGGATTGGAGTCTACCCCGAACAAAGGAGTGATCTGGCGATACCGGACATTCATGCTCAATATGCTTTGCTTGCAGAGAAGCTAAGGAGAATCCCAGAAGAGGTGAAGATTCTCTGCATTCCTGGTAATCACGATGCTGGTAGGCAGGCCCTTCCACGTCCTCCCATTGCTAAGGAGTTCGCCGGCTCTCTCTACAATCTGGGCGACCGCCTGATGATGTTCGGCGACCCCTGTCATCTAGTCATTGAGGGTGTCAACATCATAATGACGCATGGTGACTCCCTTGATGATCTTGTGACGAGCATCCCCGGTGCATCCTATGAGAAACCAACCGTGTCGATGGCAGCCCTCCTTCGGAAGCGCCATCTTGCTCCAATCTATGGTGGCAAGACAGAGCTTGCTCCACTGCATAGGGACTGGATGGTGATTGATACTCCTCCAGACCTGATTCACTTCGGCCATGCCCATCACAACGAAACGGATGCCTACCGCAGCGTTCAGATCATTAACTCAGGGACTTTCCAAGGACAGACAGAATTCATGCGCAAACAAGGCATCAAGCCAACACCAGGAATCGTGACTCTCACGAACCTCATGACTAGGAAACTTGAGGCCAGAGTCTTCTATGACTCGTCAACCCCCTCCTAGGTACGAATCAATCTACAGCACTTCTTCGGCAATCTTACTTAGTCGAACGTCCTCGTCAAGAATCGCACCTATCTGCTGTTTACTCACAGCCAGTCGTATCTTCTTAGTCCGTCCATATCGTCCCTTTGAGATGACGGTTGTGTTGATCAACCCAAGCATATCGAGTTCTGCTATTAGGTCCGAAATACGTCTCTGAGTTAGCGTGTCTAGAGCCAATGATTCTGCAATCACAGAGTACACATTGTAGCACTCGCCAGTGTAGATATCTCGTTGACCCTTGCTAGTCAAAGCATAGACCGAGAAGAGTACCGCCTTGGACTGGAGTGGCAGTGTCTTCACAGCCTCTGTGATTGTATCTCGCTCGATGATCTTCTGGGCCTCGCGAACGTGTTCTTGGGTTACCTTATCATCGCCATTACGTTCAGCAAGCTCGCCAGCAGTTCTCAGCAAATCAAGCGCTCTTCTCGCATCACCATGTTCCTGAGCGGCAAGGGCTCCAACCAGATTGATGACCCCCTCTTCACCTATGGCACTCTTGTTGAAGGCGATGTTCACTCTCTGCTGCAGAATTCCCTTCAGCTCAACTGCATTATATGGAGCAAAGATGACCTCCTCTTCCCCCAGAGTCGATAGGACTCTCGGGTCCAGCATCTCCTTGAACTTCAAATCATTGCTTATTCCGATTATTGAGATTCGGCTATTGTCCAATTCTCCATTCATCCGAGTCAGACCATAGAGGATGTCGTTGCCTTGGCTGACATCCCGCCTTACAAGAGAATCCACTTCGTCCAGGACGACAACCATTATGTTGGAATCTGAGTCAAGCTTTCTCTTGAAGATGGACCTAATCTCGTCAGTGGGCAAGCCTGTGAAGGGCACTTCGGATCCATCCGGCATTTTGGCATCGATATCTTCACACAATTGGCGTAACACTCTGTAGTTAGTACCCACGATACGACAGTTGACATAGGCTGTCAATGGATGACTCACTCTGCTTTGTTTCGCCTTCTTGACAAGCAAATCCAAGACGTATCGTGCGACTACCGTCTTACCGGTTCCAGTCTTTCCGTAGCACAAGATGTTTGATGGCGGTGCGCCACGGAGTGCGGGGCCTAGAATAGCTCCAATCCGATTCATTTGCCCATCACGGTAGGGCAGGTCATCAGGGACATATGTTGGCCGAAGCGCGTTTCTGTCCCTGAAGATGGCCTGACCCTGAAGAAACTTATCGAAGAGTTTGTCAAGTGGCTTCTCCATTGCCTGCAGTCTCCATCCGAAAGAAAGGCAAGTTCCACTGGATTTCCATTGGAACCTATGGAGCTTATGGAGCTAATCCTAGTGTTAAAGCTACGTATTACTTGAGCTCGCTTGTAACATGAGTCCGTAGCATTCATCTAGGAATACAATCAGGGCTGAGAGCGTATCTTGTACTGAGAGTGCTGAAGGTTTGCGTCTGAGAGACTTGGAGATCGCACTACAATCGATAGAACGCATGGACGAGCGTGATATATCCTTGGAACAGTACCCCACGCCTCCAGACATAGCTGCTTCGGTTCTCTATGCCGCACAGATGGAACACAATGACATTGCGGACAAGACAGTCTGCGATCTCGGCTGTGGCAATGGCATTTTTGCCATTGGAGCGGCTCTGCTAGGCGCAAAACGTGTTATTGGGATTGATATGCAATCCAAAGCCTTAAAGGTCTCTCAACGAAATTCAATCGCACTCGGGACTGAAGACACGACAGACTGGGTCCTGGGGGATGTTTCCTCGTTTGAAGTGAGAGGACCCTTTGATACTGTGGTGACCAACCCCCCTTTCGGTGTCAAGAAGAGAGGTGCGGACCTGAGGTTCCTACGGAAGGCAGTGGAGATCGCAAGGACTACGTATAGCATGCATCTTGCAGGCGATAAGAACAGAGCCTTCCTCAGAAATGCAATCGAAGACCTTGGAGGAGAAGTGGCACAGGTCGAAACTTTCGAGTTTCCCATAGATAGAATCTATGAATTTCATAAGAAGCCCAGACATCTGATTGGAGTGGACCTTTACCGCATACGTAATGAAGAGCGTGAATAAAATGGCTGATGTTAAGACTGGTGACGTTGTCATACCCGGAGACCAGCTCTGTGTCATAGAGGAGCTCTCACCAGACTACGGCACCTATGAGAAAGATGGAGTTGTGTATGCAGCTACATCGGGGGGAGTTTCAATTGACTTGAAGGCACGGAGTATAAGAGTACTCGCGGCTGATGGCACTATGAAGCTAGCACTTCCCGTAAAGGGTGACATCCTGATAGGTTCGGTGGTGAATGCGTACGAACAGCGTGCCGAAGTCAGCGTTGTGAAGCGGAATGGCAAAGACGTATACAGCCCTCTTGCTGGAGAAATCCACATCAGCAATGTTACTCGCCGATTTGTCAGGTCGATGTCCAATGTAGTACGTCAGGACGACATCATACGAGGTGTGGCTCTGAACTCGCATGAGATACCTGTCGACATCAGTCTTGTCGGTCCTGAGCTGGGAGTCTTACGTGCCAGTTGCATGAAATGCGGCAACGATCTGACGCTTACCAGCAACAACAACATGTTCTGTCTTCGTTGTGAGAATCGAGAAACACGTGAAGTAGCAAGGGACTACGGTGTGATGTTTGGCATTGAGCCAAGAAAGGACCTTGCACCTCGTAGAAGAACGTACGATGACAGGCGGCGAGACGGAGGACATCGGTCTTTTGACCGGCGTGATAGGAGGTCTGGATCCAGACGTTATGGTGAAGATCGCGGCGACAGAGGCCGCGATGAAAGAGGTAGAGGCAGGAGGCGAGAGTAGAATGAAGCCTAAGGTACTAGAGCATGATCGATATGAGCTAAGGATTGAGTTTCAGGGAGAAGACCATGGGTTCTGCAATTTGCTCCGTAGAACTCTTCTAGAGGAGCCTTCAGTTGAGTTTGCTGGCTACCACCTAGAGCACCCTCTTCTTGCCAGTCCGGTAGTCACCTTGAAGACCAAGAAGCGAATGGCCACCGTAGTGCTTCGCGAGGCCCTTGAGAAGATACTTGCTCGAACTGAGGAATTCCGCAAGGGGTTCAGTCAGACATTGTCAGATCATAGCATTGGTTAGACTTAATGAGGACAAGACCGTCAGTCTGGTGACTCATTATGTGGAAGTTTGTCAAGAAGTATCAGAGTATTGCAGACATAATGAGGGACAAGGGCCTAGCGAAAGTTGGTGACGGCCTAGTCAATCTCTGCTACTCGCTTGCAAAGTCCGAGGTACTTGGAGAGGCTACTGGCGAGAAGGTACGTGACAGTGTACTTGCACGTGCATTACGTGCAACTCCCATCTATGGTCACATCTCTCGAAGGACTGATTCCGGAGCTGCCGCCGATGCATTTGAAGCAGTTGTAGCGTATTTGTGGCTGACCGGGAAGACAACTACAGAAACCCTGGTTTCCACCCTTGTAGAGAAACTGGACATTCATTCTGAGATGAACAGGAAGCAGGAGGGTGAGATAGCAGTGGAGGCCTTCCGAAACGTGCTGGAAGGTCTAATGGACCTTCTTCCTGACTCATAGGAGCCTTCCATGGCACCAGCAAGGACTAGATGTTGTTCAGCAAGCCTTAATTTGAAACAGACTAGCAAATTCGAGAATCCCGGGGTGCTGTGAAATGGAATTCTGTAGCAAATGTGGTGCTATGATGATACCTTCGTCAGATGAAGACGGCTCCCGTTTCCTGAAATGCAGAAGCTGTGGTCACAAGAAGAAACTGAAAGGCAAACTTACAGTCTCCCACAGAATTGAGAAGACGCCCCGTGACAGAATAGTCGTGGTCGAGGACGACTCAATTCCCATGCCTGTTACAAAAGCCGTCTGTCCAAAATGTGGGAATAATGATGCATACTACTGGACGGTTCAGACTCGACGAGGAGATGAAGGCGCGACCGAGTTCTACAGATGTACCAAGTGCAAGCACACTTGGCGAAACTACGGCGGCTAGACGCATTGAGAGGCAGAGGCACGCCAGCGAGACTAACACATTTAAGACCCTGACATGTTGCCACTACAGGACTTAATATCCGACTTCGTCCGAACTAGACTTGACGGTGCGTTCAGCTTGACTGAGGAAAGGAAGTTTCCACGCAGAAAACCTGCAAAGCTCACAACCATTCGTGATCTCTCTCCAGAGGTGGATACGCCTGTGAGAATAATGGCGGTCGTGGTTGAATCAAAGCCTGGAGTCGCACTGGTACAAGACCGCTTTGAAGATGATGTGGAGAACGCCGGCACTGTTGTCGTCAGCGTGGAAGGAACACTCGACGTGGGTGAAACGTACTTCCTACTAGGTGAGGTTACAGAGAAGTCCGGGCCTGATGGAAAGGAGCTTCGGCTGGCAGCTTCCTTAGTTCATAAGATTTCGGGCCTCGATGTCAAGCTTTACAAACAGGTAGTGGAGATGGAGAGTAAGATAGTTCAAGCACTGATTAGATGATGGAGGAGAAGCTGAGATGTTTCATGCAACACTTGACAGCACTAGCACGTGGAAGCAAATCGTAGATGCCCTAGCAACGCTTCTCACGGAAGTTCATTTCGTGGTATCTGAAGACGGGATCTCGCTTCGACAGCTAGACTCATCTAAGGCTGCGATGGTTGACCTAGTTCTACCAAAAGGAGTATTCCAGGAGTACAGCTGTGACGCAGAACACGACATATGCCTCGGAGTTGACGAGCTCAACAAGGTGAGCAAGCGAATGGCTGGAGACGATCGTCTCGAGTTCAATCTCGATGAAGAGGGCAGACGGTTCGAGATCAAAATGATAGGTCAGGCACAACGCCAGTTCAAGCTCCAGCTTCTCACCCCACATGATGAGAGAACCAAGAAGCCCACTCTTGCATTTGAGGTGAAGGCTGAGATGTTCGCTGATGCATTCAAACAAGCCGTGAAGGACATCGGAGTAGTCTCGAGCCACATACGAATAGCTGCGAGCGGCAAGACACTATCTTTCACGGGTGAGGGAGATACAGGAGAAGCCGAGGTCTCATTGAAAGCGTCTGGAGATGATTCCGCAGTGTTTCACATGGAATCAAAGGGCAAGCCGACTGCTATGTATGCACTGAATTATCTCTCCGAGATTGCAAAAGCGATGTCTACTGACAGTCTGACCGTTCAGTTCAGTTCCAACAAACCGATGCTACTCGAGTTTCCGATAGCAGAAGTCGGGAGCATCAGCTTCACATTAGCTCCACGGGTTGAACGGAGATCAATATGATCTATGGCTGGGGCTCCAGTATGATGGGAATGCCTTCGAGAGAAGGGTCTTCCCGGTCGCCACGAAATCCCTTTCTAAGACGCACCGTATCACCTGGAGAGGGCTCTTGACGGAGATGAAAGCGATGCCTGGGCAAGCTCGGGAAACTGTGAACAAGTTCCTAAGACTCACTTTTCACGACTTCTATCGCTCAAACAAGGAGAAAGTCGACGAGCCCATCCGAGTCGAGACTCGAGAGTTTGCCGCACAGGACTGGGAAATCATCTGGCAGTGTGGACCAGAGATTGAGAATGGGGAGGTTAAGAAACCAAGTTGTGGCCAATCAGGCAGGTCGTTCTTGAAGATCACATCATGTCCGAATTGTGGGTCACGCGGTATTCAGATGACGGATTGGATACGCCATCTTGGTTTTCGTAATCAAGATGCGCTGCTGAATTGGTTGATTGAGTCTGCCCCGTCAAACGTCTATCATTCTGCAGCCTTCTATGAAACGCCCGTTGCCAGACATATGGGTGAGAAAGTGTGGCAAGGAGCCGAGCTAGTCTTCGATATTGACGCGGACCATATCTCCACAGAATGCAAGAACAGCCATGATGCTTGGAGGTGCAACAACCCAGACTGCCAAGAGACTGGAACTGGAGATCCTCCTGAAGTTGGATGTCCCAAGTGCGGAAAGACGGCGTTCAGCGCTCGTAGCTGGCTATGCGACAAGTGTCTTGATGTGGCAAAGGAAATCACATTGAGAGTTCATGATGAATTCCTGATTCAAGACTTTGGTATAGACCCCGATTCCATCCAGCTGAACTTCAGTGGGCACAGAGGATATCACCTCAGGGTTCGCGACCCTCGTGTCTTCAAACTTGATTCAAGAGGCCGAGTTGAGATTGCCCACTATATCACTGGTATGGGCTTCAGGGTGGCCCCAGTAAAAGACGAATCCCCAGCGGACAGGCATAGGGTAATCATTGTTTCAAAGGAATTCCCTCTACCCACCAGGAACCGGAGCGAACTGAATGTTCCTGGATGGGGGAACCGTGTGGCAGAAGCGATGATTGAGTTCATCAGAAACATCGACTCCTACGAGGGAACTGAACGTTGGGTGAAGTACTTCAAAGATAACGAGGATAACAAGAAGATAGCAGCTCGTAACAGAGAGAATGCCATTCAAGGTCTAATGAGGGACCCTCCAGTTCTAAGCTCATGGGTGAAGTCAGTGGGGGACAAGTCATGGCAAGAAATCGCGATTCGGGCAATCGAGGCACATGGAGGAGAGATAGACGTCCCCGTGACTCACGATATTCATAGAGTGATAAGACTGATAGGAAGTCTACACGGGAAGACCGGTCTCTTAGTCACTGCACTTAATCGTGACGAGATTGAAGCCTTCAATCCGCTTAGCGACTCTCTCGCAATAACTGATGGCTCTCTGAAAGTCAGGTTTGGTGACAGCCCTCTTGCTGTGCCCAAGATCAGGATTGGCGATGATACTTTAGGACCTTTTCATAATGAATCAGTAGAGCTACCCATGGCCGCAGCAGTCTTCATGCTATGTAAGGGGGTGGCAACGATTGAGTAAGCCCATGTATGATATGATAAGCGCTGCATGGAAAGCTGAAACAGAGAAGGAAGAACTGCAGGACTTGAGGGACAAACAGCTAGAGAGAATGACGGAATATCTCTCCAAGGTACGATTCGAGCTGACCGAAACTGCTGCAGGGAATCAGCTTCAGGCGGACCTTCTATCACAGGAAGCACTCAATCTCGAGTTCATGCTCAATGACCTCCTGATGGTAAGAATGAACAAGATTGTGAAGGCAGCACTGGCACAGAAGCGACCTAATGCAGAACTAACCTTCTCAGAGGAGATGTTCTACAGACATCTTGTTCGAGGTATAGATGGGCATCTAGAGTCAGTCAATGAGTCACTCACAGGAATGCCATTGTCCAAGCCAAAGCAACCACGGGCCGAAGCCGAATCGTCGGATGCATATGACGAAGTGGAGTATATCATTGTCAAATTCGTAAACCCGATTGAAGACGCATTTCTCGGCATGGATGAAGCAACCTATGGACCATTCAAGAAGCAGGACTTGGCTAGAATTCCCCTTGCCAATGCGAGACAGTGGCTCAAAGATGGTACAGTGGTTCGAGTCGTAACAGGCAACGAGGTTCACTTGTGATGAATGAAGAGACAGTAGCCCAGCAGTTGGCTGAGCTACTGAAGCGGCTGGACGGTGTTCGTAGCTCTACTGGAAATAAGCACGAGAAGTTCAGAGTGGCATTGACTGGAGTCCTTCGTCTTCTCAGTGGGAATGAAGCAACGCTAAAGGGTCTTCAGGGGGCCCCAGAGGAGCTAAAGGGCTACATTCTCAATCTAGCAATTGAGCTAGGTGAAGAATCTATGCGGCAATTCGAATCCCTAAGGTCCCAAGTAGAGTTAATCCTCTCGCAGGTTCGGGAATCTCCAGACAGAAAATCCTAAGAGAGGGCTGGGTCTGTTCTATCTCATGCGCCCCAGAGCACAGTGGCTAATCTACTTTGCAGCTGTAATCTGCTTTGCACTGACCGTACTTGGAGGGCTATCATATCCTCTAACTGGTGCTGAACTACCCTCCATAATTGCCTACGAGGTTGGAATCTTCATCGGCATACTTGGCATCGTATTCTTGGTACACCAGAAGGCTCTTCCTGGTAGCTAGCATGAATCTACATTCCCTATTGTCTTCTACTGAATGTCACCTCTGCAAACTTTTAATATGGGAACCGAATTCCGCTGCCCAGTCCAGCCATACAGCCGGTCAAATCATGGCGGTGTATTCTTCATGGCCGAAACCGAAGAGAAGACTGGTCCTCCAGTGACCCTAATCGATCCAATTGACATGTCTCAATTAGATCCCAAGTTTCGTGAAGAGATTAGCAGCATGCCAAATGGGGAAGAGCTCTCTGCTTGCTTTGCCTGTTCGACATGCACAGCTGCATGTCCCATTGCTAACCAGTGGAACTTCAAACCACATCAGCTGATTAGAATGATACTGCTTGGAATGCGCACTGAGGTCTTGTCGAGCAAAGAGATATGGGAATGCCTGACCTGTTTCGAATGTCAGGAACGATGCCCTCAGAAGGTCCGTGTCACGGACATATTCTTTGATTGCAAGAATCTTGCCGCAGAAGAGGGCAATGTGCCAGAGAACATCCTCGTACTTGCCAAGTCGCTAATTGAAACGGGCCAGCTGTATGAGGTAATGAATGACTGGGAGCGCGAAGACTTGAATCTGGAGCCAGAAGTACCAGGCCTTTCCACTGAGGAAGTGAAATCAATCCTGAAAGGCACTAGGACTGGCAGGCTTGTGGGCGGTGATGAATAAGATGCCAGTCTATAATCTGTATATGGGATGTAGCGTTCCAGCCAACTATCCGAACTACGAGGCTGCAATGACAAAGGTCGCCCAAGCGTTTGGAATGGACTTAGTCTACATGGAGGGTGTCGCATGTTGTGGAAGTCCCAACTTGCGCGCTATAGACTACTTCGGATGGCTTGTTGTCAACGCTCGCACCTTAGCAATCGCAGAGAAGGACGGTCACGACATAGTAACTCCGTGCAACGGTTGCTTTGGTTCTCTGAAAGATGTCCTACACCACCTCAAGCACGACAAGGAGGACATGAACAGAGTCAACAAAGAGTTGAAGGCATCGGGCCTCCAACTAAAGGGCACAATCAAGGTACGGCATTTTGTGGAAGCGTTATATTCTGACATCGGAATCAGTGAGATCAAGAAGAAGGTCACCAAACCTCTGGACGGTGTAGGAATAGCAATTCATTACGGATGTCATCTTCTACGTCCCCAAGATGTGACGGAATTCAGCCCAGAAACACTCCGAGAACTCGTGGAGGCCACAGGTGCCTCTGTTATCGATTACCCGCTTTGGAAGCAGTGTTGTGGTGCAACAGTCCTACCAGTAAACGAGGAGCTTGCGATAAGACTAGCCCGTGATAAACTGAAGTCTATGAAGGAGGCCGGGGCGGTGTTCGCCACCGTTGTCTGTCCAGCCTGTGGTAATCAGCTCGATTTGCAGCAGCTCGGCCTAAAGGACACCTACGGCGAAGTCTACGACATCCCGGTTCTCTTGTATCCTCAGATTCTAGCCCTAGCCATGGGCATTGATCAAGAGGAAGTGGGACTGAGCATGAACCGTGTGGCTGCTGATCCAATCTTAGAGCATCTGACTGGTTGAGGTGCACCAAGTTTGGCCAGTCCTGTACTAATCATTGGTGCCGGCGTAGCAGGCATGACTGCCGCTGTGGAATTGGCAGACAACGGTATCAAGACAATACTAATTGACCAGCAGTCCACAATCGGTGGCAACGCACTTGACTTGTACAAGGCCTTCCCAACAGACGACTGCTTCTACTGTTTCCAAGGAAACAGTTGGCGTCCCGGAATCCGCAAGTGCTTCTATCGGAGCGCAATGATTGACCAGCCTAACATCGAACTCATGGTAGATACTACAGTCAAGGAGGTTTCAGGATCACCTGGCAAGTTTGTTGTAAATCTTGACGTCGGTCCCAACTATGTAGATGCCAAGAAATGCACGATGTGTGGTCTCTGTTTGGAGCTCTCAGATGCTTTCCGATTATTGTCCCCCCAGTGTCAGCCGCAGGCTGTGGTATTTGATCCCAATAACGCTGATGACGGGACCAAGAAGGCCGCAGAGGATTGTCCAACCAAGGCAATCAACCTAGATGCCAGCCCGTCAGAGAAGACTATCAATGTCTCAGACATTGTGGTTGCCACCGGATATCATGAGATGCAGCCAATAGCCATTGACGAATATGGATATGGTAGGATTCCCAATGTGATCACTCAGCTAGAGCTAGCAAAGATACTCGATCCCAACGGAGCGACATCGGGGGCTTTGGTTCGCCCCTCCGATGGTGCCCAAGTCAAGAATTTGATGATGATTCAGTGCGTGGGCAGCAGGGACGAGAACTACTATCCATTCTGCTCCAAGATCTGCTGCGTATTCGCACTCAAACATGCAAATATCATCACCAATGAAAGAGATGGTGCGAAGGTCAGCGTTGTCTACATGGATATCCGGACATACGATCGCCATGAGAGATACTATCGAGAAGCTCGTGAATCAGGAGTGGAGTTCATTCGGGGTCGCATACATCGAGTGCAAGAACAGGAAGACAGCACACTCGATGTGATTGTCTACGACTCACTCCTTGACAACTACCTCAGATACAACATAGACCTCCTTGTACTCTCCTCGGCCCTTGAGCCACCAGACGGTGCAGAAGCATTGATGAAAGCACTTGGTCTCAAATCTGCTAGTGGGTATATTGCACCCCTAGATTCAGTTTCTGAGAACGAGGTAATAGCAGCTGAGCACGTGTACGCGTGTGGCACGGCACTTGGCCCCGCTGAGGTCCCTGAGAGCGTCAACCAAGCACGGGCTGTGGTCAGCAAAATCCTTCAGAGCAGGAAGTGATGAATGGTGGGCGATAAGTCGACGGTTCTTCTCTGCACCTGCGGCAAACAGCTTCAGCTGGACTATGACTTCCTGGAGAAGGAAACTGGCAAGCTCGACCTTGTCAAGTCTGTGAAAGTCAATGACCTGGTCTGCCAAGAACAGGGTCTAGAAGACGTTGCCAAGCTAGTTGACAGTAGTGAAGGCAGAGTTGTGATTGCAGCCTGTACCAGTCAGAAGATTCAGCCCAGGATTGACCACTATCTCAACTCCATGGGCAAGGACCCCTCAAGAATTGTCTATGTCAACATTCGTGAGCATTCAGCTTGGGTGCATTCAGATTCTACCGAGGCATCGAAGAAGACATTTGACATGATTAGAGGCGCTGTGGCACGCTCGTCGCTCTCAAAACCTCTACAATCTGAGAAGAAGGAGGTTCCAAACCACGTCACGGTAATTGGAGGTGGGATTGCTGGCATGGAGGCCTCCCTTAGCCTGTCAAACCTGGGCTATCAGGTCGCACTTCTTGAGATCGAAGAGGAGCTTGGAGGACATGTTATTCACCTCCCCATCGTGGCTCCCACAGGAAAGTCGGGCCGGGAGGTACTGAGTGGAAGGCTTGCAGCTCTTCAGAACGATGAAAATGTAGAGATCATGACCAAGACTAATGTCAAGTTCGTAGAGGGAGAGATGGGGGATTTCACAGTACACTATCTGAAGGCTGAAGAAGAGGAGGAGAAGAAACTTCAGACATCAGCTGTGGTCTTGGCAACTGGATTCGAAGAGTTCAAACCCAATATGATGGATGAGTATCGCTACGGCAAGAATCCAGACGTGGTGACACAGTATGAGTTGTCGCAGATGCTCACCAAGAACGAACTTGTACGCCCCTCGGATGGTCAACCTGTCAAGGATGTTGTCATGGTCCAGTGCGTGGGGAGCAGATCTGAGGACTACAAGCGCGACTGTAGCAAGCTATGTTGCACCTTTGCTATCGACAACTCCCTAGAGATCCTCAAGAAGAATCCTGAAGCCAACGTATCAATTGTCTATATGGACATTAGAGTCCCCTTTGAGAATGAGATGATCTACAAAGAGTCTAGAGAGAAGGGTGTTGACTATGTCCGTGGTAGAATCAGTTCGGTATGGGAAAATGACGGACAGACCCATGTCAAAGTCTACGACTCCCTTCTGAATCAGTATTTCGAGGTCGTTCCGGACCTCTTGGTCCTATCGACTGCCATTCTGCCGCCAAAGGGGCTGGCTGAGCTCTCCGAAACACTCGGCTATGCATTGGAAGAAGATGGGCACGTGAAGGAGCTATACGGCAAGCTTCGGAGAACCGAAACTCGCAGGCGCGGAGTTGTTGCGGCTGGTGGAGTGACTCGTCCACAGTTCGTGTTTGAGGCAGTGACTGACGCACAAGCTGCAGCACTAGTTCTACATAACGAACTGCGAGGTGGTACGATAGAGAAGATCGCACGCGGGGCAGTACTTGATGTGGACGACTGTGTCGGCTGTAGCCTTTGTGCCCAACAATGTCCTCGGGGGGTTCCTCTGATGATTGAAGAAACAGAGGCCGAAGAGAAGGCAGAGGATGACAAGATTCTGTTCAAGGCCGCAATAGACACCCTGAACTGCCATGCCTGTGGGGTGTGTCAAAGCCTCTGTCCGTCTGGGGCCACACAACTCAACTTTCTCTCCAATGAACAACTCTGGGCAGAGATTGAAACAGTCTTGGATGATGCTGGACCTGATTATCCAATCACTGTCTGCTTCTATTGCGAGGAGTGTTCGGTGTCCACTATCGACATTGTCGGTGCGCGTCGAATGGAGTATCCTGCCAGCACTCGGTTGATCTCCGTGCCCTGTGCAGGACGAGTCTCAATAATCGACATTCTGAAGGCCTTTGAGCAAGGCGCCAGCACAGTCATGATTGCAGCCTGTGAGACCGACCGGTGTCATATCGGTGGTACTGGCAATGAGATTGCTCAGGTTCAGGTAGATGTCGCTCGTGACATACTGAACGCAATTGGCTGGAAGGGCGAACGGGTCGACATGTTCAGGATGTTCAGTGCAGAACCTAGTCGATTCACAAGTGCAATTGAGGAGATGGTCAAGCGTGCTCAGAAGCTTGGTCCCACACCAGTCCATCGCGGAACTGCTGGCAAGTGGATGGAGGTGACAGAGTGACCAAGGTGACTAGTGGGCTGGATGCCATGGCACCCAAGAGACGCCGCATGATGGACATGATCCTTGCTCTTGGAGGCCTGAAGGAGGAAGCTGCAATCCCGCTCAGCAAGGTGAGTCAAGAGATTGCTAGCCTTAGAAGCGAGCTAGAACCACTAGCTGACGAGATTCTCGCGTTCCCAGATGCATACTTCGATGAGTTCTTTCGGGCGGCAGAGAAATCCAATATTGTATCACAGATCTCTGACAAGGCGGTTCTCCGGGAGGCCATTGTCAGTCTTGAGAAGGCGTGTTCAATACTTGATACAAGTCCAGTCCGAGGTCTGTTAGATCTACTACAGTCTGCTCTTCAAGCCCTAGAGGGTGTCAAAGACACAGAAGTATCTGATTCTGCTGTGGACCTAGCAGAGGTACTGAAACCGCTCCCAGACCTGATTGCTCAGATTGAGTCCGTCTTGGAGGACTACGAGTCCAAGAAACAGTCTGAGGCAGAGGCCGCGCATGCAGAACTAGAGTCACTGATTGAATCCATTTCCGACGCTTTGCCGGAGATTGGCAAAGACGTTACTTTAGCATTGGATACACTTCAGAAACTAGGCACAAAGACCCGATATGGACCATTTCTGCGAACTGCTGCACAGGTAAAACGCGGCATTCGCGAGGAACGGATAGATGAAGACCGTGCGTCAGATCTTGTCCTTGGAAATATACTCACTGAGCTTAGACGAGGCGTGATTATGTTCATCCTCAGTAAGATGGGCTCAAGAACGGTCGTTGAGATTGGTCAGCTCATGAGGGAATCTCCCGCGCTCGTCCAATCCGCCATTGTGAGTATGATTCAGAGGGGAGAAGTCGAGATGATTGGTCTCGATGGTGATGCCCCCGTCTTCTCCAGAGTGCTCGAAGCCACTCCGAAGACAACGTTAGTACTCAAGAAGATAGTCCAACAGATTCGTGGCATGTCCAAGTCACTTAAGGGCGACTTGAGGTCATCAGTGGAAAAGTCGCTGAAGCAACTAGGGCCCCTGCTTGAGAGGCTGCAGAAACTGGGTCAATATGATGAAACGCAATTGGCTGACCCGATGAACAATCTCCGTGGTATAGTCGACGATGCGACAGAGGCCGTCTTGAGTTTTCAGAGTGCGGATAGTTCCGAAGAGTTACGCCTGCTTGTGTCTGCAGGTCTGGAGGCCTTTGCACGGTTTAGACTCAAGATAACCTTGGAGAAGGGCCCGAGTCTAGTGTCAGGCACGAATGTCTATGGGGAGAAGTTGGACCCAGAGGTCTATGAGAATATGATGTCCAGCTATTTGGACAGCGAGCTTGAGAGAGGAACAATGCTGATCCTCATCCGTGAGTTAGGTGCAATGACTGCAGAGGACCTTGCGAAGAAGACGAACATCCCCCAGAATAGAGTATTACAGCATCTACTCCGTATGAAACGCGATGAACTACTCACCCTTGCAGGCGAGAGTCACGGTTACGTTCTATTTGATGTCCCCCGAACGCCAACCGAAGCTGAGATTGCAGTGGAAACCGCAAGCAGTCAAGCTCTCCAACTGACTGAGGCCAAGGCGGAGGTGAGAACGCTTCTCGATGATCTCCGGGCTGAGGACATTGGTAAGCTGGCCAATGCCCTAGAAACCCTATCAAGAGGTCGTGACAGACTGACTAAGGTGTCAGTGGATGGTATCAACGTGGGTGAATCTGTGCTGGGCGGGGTTGAAGACAAGATAAAGACGGCTGTCTCCTTGACATATCGTACACGCACACGAATTCCTAGCACTCGTGCCAAAGTGACCCTGGATGACCTGATTGATGTGGATGTACCCTCTGTCTTGGAGGAGTACAGATCGATGATGGGCTATGCGCCCCTTCTGGGCTTCGGTACAATTGAATGGGATCAATCGAAGTGTCTTGGCTGCAAGTCTTGCGAGATTGCCTGCCCAGAGGACGCAATCCAGCTAAGACCCGTGATTCAGGCAAAGGAACTCTTTGAGTTCTCTGAGGACTCTCTCGGAGAACTGCCAGTCAACAGGGCACTCTTCTACAGAACTGTGAGGAGCCTTGCCGCGAAGAAACCAGATGTCGACATAGTCCTAGAGAAGGACTCACCCGGCTTCGGAAGAGTTGACGTAGATCTCTGGCTCTGTGTCGGATGTCGTACGTGTGTGAGACGATGTCCAGGACCTGCCCCCGGAGCATTGGAGCTCGATCTGAAATGGAGCCTGCCCGAGGTAGTACGTCAAATCACAGCACAGGAATGAGCACCAATCGCTCACCATCCCTCTTGAGTAATGGCCTTATACCGCTGTCACTGTTTCTTCTACCACTGTAGAAAGTGAGGGAGCACAATGGTCGATTTTACTCTGACTAAGGAACAGCTCAAACTGCAGCTGGGGGCAAGGGAATTCGCCCAGGAGTACATGATTCCCTATGCTCACTATTACGACAAGACTGGCGAGTTTCCACTACCTATCATCAGAAAGTGCTGGGAGGTAGGTCTGATGAACCTCAGCATTCCAAAAGAGTATGGAGGACTTGGATTGGGAGTTCTGGAGCAATGCATAGTAGTGGAGGAGATGGCCGCCGGATGCGCTGGAATGACCACTAGCATCTATGTCAACACACTAGGTGCGGAACCCATTCTCGTAGCCGGCAACAAGGAACAGAAGGATAAGTATCTCAAGCCACTCACCGAGGACTTGAAGTTCGTTAGCTTTGCGTGTTCAGAACCCGGAATGGGTAGTGATGTCGCTGGAATACAGACCAGAGTTGAGAAAGAAGGTTCGCATTATGTTATCAACGGGTCCAAATTTTGGATCACCAATGCACCTCATGCAGACTATTTCACAGTGTTTGCTAGCCTTGACCCTAGGCAGAGGCACAGGGCTCTTTGCGCATTCATTGTCGATGCAGACACACCCGGCGTAAAGACAGGCCGCCCGGTCGAGAAGATGGGCCACAAGGCATCCACAACATCCTCAGTCATATTTCGTGATGCTAAGGTCCCAGAAGAGAACTTGCTAGGCTCAGAAGGCACAGGATTCCCCATTGCCATGAAGACGTTCTCCATGACAAGGCCTGCAATTGCGGCATTCTCCACGGGCCTTGCTAGGGCTGCTATGGAGTACGCGCGAGAGTATGTCAACAAGAGAGAGGCATTCACTCAGAAACTTCGAGAGTTCGAGGTCATACAGTTCAAGCTGGCTGAGATGTACATGAAGATAGAAGCGTCCCGTGTTCTGTATCTCAAGGCCGCTTTGGCCACTGACACCGAAGAAGATTCCACCGTGCCAGCAAGTGTCGCAAAGGCGTTTGCAACAGATGCGGCGATGGAGATAGCTAGTGAGGCAGTGCAAATCCATGGTGGATACGGCTACATAGATCAATACCCGCTTGAAAAGCTGTTTCGCGATGCAAAACTCTACCAGATCTACGAAGGGACCAGTGAGATCCAACGTCTGATACTAGGTCGTCATGT
This sequence comes from Candidatus Thorarchaeota archaeon, assembly GCA_016840795.1. Taxonomy (GTDB): domain Archaea; phylum Asgardarchaeota; class Thorarchaeia; order Thorarchaeales; family Thorarchaeaceae; genus SMTZ1-83. Next base: position 21,862 of record JAEORS010000008.1, read on the forward strand.
ACTCAAGGACTATGAACCAGCAATGAAGGAGCTGCCAAAGTGGGTGAACATGAAGCCTCCAGATTTCTGAAAGACGTCTCATGGAGTGATGAAGCATGTTGGTCAAACGATTCAATGATTGTGAGGAGATTGTTGCTCTAGACGGCACGATTCTTCGTGAACTCCTGAACCCTAGACATGACCAACCCGATTTGAAACTCGACTATTCATTGGCTCATGCGATGATCGGACCTGGCCAGTCATCCGCACCTCATCGCTTTTTCGAGGCCTCCGAAGTCTACTACATACTCCAAGGTAAAGGACGGGTGCACGTTGACAACGAGGTGTCAGACGTCAGCGTCGGGGACACAGTCTACATTCCACCAATGGGAGTCCAGTACATCGAGAACACTGGCGAAACAGACCTAGTGTTCTTATGCATGGTGTCCCCTCCTTGGTATCCGGATGCCGAAGAGCTAGTGGAATAGTCCTTGACAGACTATACTGACTTGTTCCTCGGGTAGAGAACCAAGCCGGTGAGAGAAACCTATGCATGTTCGTCTGCTGTCTGAGGAGGATCTTGATATCGTTGCAGACATTTGCCTAGACCCGAGTGTCCCGGCAAAGTGGCGCGAGATCATGAGACCCGCGATGGAAGCACGTAAGGACTGGTTGAGAACCATGATGCCAAAAGGGCTGCAGGTGACTGCTGTTCTTGGTCCCAAGGGTGAGAGGAAGGGTCTGATTGAACATCTGCCCATTCAACTCGCGTCTGAGCCTGTAAGTGGCACGAAGTCATTATTCATCAACTGCATCTGGGTCGTGGAGGCCTTCTGGCGTACAGGAGTGGCAAGACCGCTAATGGAGCATTGCATAAAGAGGGCTGAAGAGTTCGGTGGGTTGAGTGTCCTTGCGTATGACGGCGACAGGTGGTTCGGTTTCATGCCATACATGCCTTCAAGCTTCTTCGAGAAGTTCGGCTTTGCTGCCACCGACCGCGACGAGAGCCGTATACTGCTCCATCTAAATCTGGGCGGCGACGAAACACCATCACTTATTCTTCCGAAGACTCGGATTCTTGACAGGGACGACAAGCCAATTGTTGAAGTCTTGTTCAACAACCAGTGTCCGTGGTCCGGATGGATGGTTGATAAGGTCCGGAGAAGCATGAAGAAATTCGGGGCCAGATTTGAGGTAGTCAACACAGATGATAGAGCTGTTGTCGAAGAGTATGGCCTCTCTCGTGGTGTCTGTGTCAATGGGTTACCAGTCATGAAGAGAATGGCGACGGTGAAGGAAGTTGAGGCTGTAGTGAAAGAGGCATTGGAAATGCCATGAAACAGTTGTTTGTTTCATGGTGTCTGAAAATTGATAGGTGTGAGTTCGACCACATATTTGGTCTGAATGAAGGTCTTCAGACCCCTGATTGCATTCCTCGTTCTGCATACAAGGATATCGATTTTGGCTGGACTGTTCTTTCCAGACGCAGTTTCGGTTCCAAGCTATTCTTCAACTATGTTTCTCATGGTGCGCTTCGCAAATGCAGCACATCTCTTTGAAGAGTAATACACAAAAGCGTGAGCGATGGAAGTTCGCCTCCGAAAGAACCCGGACGGCACTCCCAAAGAATCGCTCTATGATAGGCCGTTCTTTGTTGCTTTCTCTCATTCAATCGTGCTCATGAGCTTCCTGTTCTACTTTCCCATTGCCAATGGTGATCCTTGGCCGTTGATCTTTGGCTCATTAGTTGAAGTTTCTATCTTCATCCCCATCATTTGAAACAGCATTTCTACCAAGATCGTCTGCTCGAGTCGGAAGGCGCTAGGCAGCATTGCAAAACACGAGTCGGCTCATCCAAACCAACCGGGTTCCCAAAACGCAGGAAAGCCGTCTTAGTACAGGTTACAATGGATGTTCGATTTGTACTCAGCCAACTTTGCTGTCTTTGTCACGATGAGTATGATCGAACTCTTCCTCTATCGTTCAGCTCAGTCGATTGCCAGTCTACCTGTCATGTTTCTTTGCTTGGCCGATTCCTGACTGGGTTCTATTAGCCTTGCCAGACAAGACGAGTCCAGACATCCATTGCAGCTGTCCTAAGACGGCTTAACAATAGTTAAGCCCGAACGCAGATAAACCCTTTCATATCTGCACAAGTCAGTCAAGACAACGAAACAGACGCTGTCACTCCACTTCTTCCAGCCCGAATGTACGGAGCAAATTCCTCATTCTCATAATCAATTCATCGATGAATGACGTATCTGATGTTTGACTTGCGGCAATCGATACCTGGATTCGAACGTCAAGTTCGGCAGAGCCGACTCTCTCCCCTCTCCTGACAGCCATTGAAGAAGCGAATTGAGGAACAGCCGTATCCTCGATGTCCACAATCTCGATAATCTCTGGAGTCTTCTTTCGAGGAAAACTCACTACATGAACTCGGTCCTCATCAATGCGGATTATTCCCACTTCTTCCAACAAGTCCACGAGTGCATTTGCTCCTGTTCTGGCATTGTGATCAGCCGATGGCCTATCAGAGTGCATTATGACTCGCATGATCAGCTGTTCCTTGCTGACTTCGGAGTCCTTGGAAATGAAATCCAAGATTGACTTCAGTTCTCTACAATCAAGAAGCAAATCTCTTATGGCATCCTTGAATTCCTCTTCCTGTGAATGGTCTACCAATCTTGCGACCCGCCGGCCAATAGCAGAAAGACGATACTTCTGTCCCTCCCTCTCAAGGACTCCTATCTGACAGAGAAAGGGGCTCTGCCTGGTGACGGTC
>JAEORS010000009.1:0-24540 GCA_016840795.1 Candidatus Thorarchaeota archaeon
CGTGGTGGTGGCGGCTACAGTGGCGGCAGACGCCGGTACTAGAAGTCACTTGCGACACTAGCGATTCTATGCAACTCACAGAAGTTGCGAAAACGGGCAATCAGTTGATTGCTCGTTACACTCTTTCTTCTTTCCCTGTCTGATTGTCAGTCTAGGAGAACACTTCCTGTTTCATGCAACGACTATTCCTAGATAGCGACGCTTTTCGAACGAAGGTGCATCCAGAGTGATAATCGTGGTCTAGGTTTCTTTGTGCTAGTTATTCATCGGATTGTAACTTCGTGCGTGTCGTAAGCCATATAACGAGAGCACATCTAGCGCCAGACATCGCCGGGACATAGGAGTGTCTGAGTTGAGCGACCACAAGGAGCTATACAATCAAGTCTTTGACCTTATTGAACAACATGACACATGGATGCAGAACACCCTCAATCTGATTGCTTCGGAGAATGTCAGTTCTCCAGCAGTGAGGTCGGCCATAGTCTGCGACTTCCGAGACCGCTACGCAGAGGGCTGGCCAGGTGAGAGGGTCTATGCTGGATGCAAGTATATCGATAAGGTCGAGTTGATTACAATCGACCTGGCTAGGAAACTGTTCAATGCGGAGTTTGCGGATGTTAGGCCAATCTCTGGCGTAGTAGCAAACTTGGCAATGTACACTGCAACCATGGACCCGGGTGATAGAATGATGGCCCTCTCCATTGCACATGGTGGCCACATCTCACATGCAAGGAGAGATCTTGGCGGTACGGCAGGGCAGATTAGAGGTCACAAAGTCCGAAACTGGATCTTTGACGATGAAGAGTTCAACATAGACGTTGATGGGAGCATGGCTCTCATCAAGAAGCTTCATGATAAGGGCGACGAGATCAAGTTCCTTCTATTTGGTGGTAGCGTGTTTCCATTTCCCCATCCAGTGAAGGAGTTCCGCGAGATTGCAGATGAGTACGGAATGACAATCGGCTACGACTCTGCGCACGTTTCGGGCCTGATTGCAGCAAAACGATTCCAAGATCCCTTCGGAGAGGGCGCCGACATAATGACGGCCTCCACTCATAAGACAATGCCCGGACCTCAACATGGAATTGTCTTGGCAAAAGAAGATTTCGCAGAAGCCATCAAGAGGGCTTCATTCCCGGGACTGCTGAGTAACCACCACCTTCACAATGTGGCAGGACTTGCGGTCGTTCTTGCTGAACTGATGGAGTTTGGCGTGGAGTACATGGACCAGATTCTGAAGAATGCCAAAGCATTAGCACAGTCACTGCACGAACGGGGATGGCAAGTAATTGCAGAACACAAGGGTTTCACCGAATCGCACACCATCCTTGTGGATGTGACTGAGACTCCGATGAAAGACGGTAGAGTTGTGGAAGAACAACTGGAAGACGCGAATGTAGTCCTCAACAGGAACCTCTTACCATGGGACAAGAAGAGAGGTCGAGACTACAGAACGCCAGGGGGCATCCGGCTGGGAACAAGCGAGCTGACTCGTCTGGGAATGAAAGAGTCCGAGATGGATGCAGTTGCTGAGTTCATGCATCGGGTTGTGATGAAAGGCGAAGATATCAAGAGGGTTGCCGCGGACGTTTCCGAGTTTCGAAAGGACTACCAGAAGGTGCATTATGCATTTGACACTGAGACCGATGCGTATGCACATCTGAGATTCATGTAAGAGGCCTGCCTTAAGGCCACCTCTCAGGGGATGGACATGGACACGAAAGAAGCACAGGACCTGATGCGCCGCATATACCTGAAACGTGACAAGGCACGCGGTATAGAACGTACACTGCTCCGGACATTTCATGAACTTGGAGAACTAAGCGACGCAATTCTGGGAAACAAGGGTCAGGCTGCGGTCAGTGATGAGATTGCTGATGTCTTCGCTTGGCTGTGCTCCTTGGCCAACCTGCTTGACATTGACCTCTCTGAGGCGCTGCTGAACAAGTACAACAATGCTTGTTCTAGATGTGGTAAGGTTCCATGTGAGTGCACAGACGCGCCATGATACAACAATTCCTCAACGAGGAACAGAGGTCTTTAATGGTCGAATGAGCAGGCCCGATGATGGTGATAACTCTTGAGTACTCATGATCAGTATTGTCGTGAATGCGGAAGCCCCATTCCAGCAGGAGCAGAGAAGTGTCCCAAATGTGGACATCTGGTATCTCAGGCCACACGGTCTGGTACTAAGTCGTCCATTGACGTATCAAGACCAAGGCAGACGCAGAGTGCAACATTTGGCGATATGATTTCTGGAGGCGACAACCAACCTGGAAAGTATCAAATTGCGGATGGATTTCTACTAAACACCATGACGGGCGAAGTCTGGAAATATGATGAAGACAAAGAAGTGCTCAAATCTGTCCAAAAAGAGGAAACTCTTCATAGCCTTCTGGATCAGATTAAGGACTTCATGGCAATTGAGCAGGAACCTGGCACGCCAAAGGATATTGCTGATGAGCTCTCACTGAAGCTACAGACAGCTATGGAGCGAAGATCAAAGGTCATCAGCACACTATCAAATATGATGAAGAAGATGGCGTCAACTCAAGACACTATTGTCCGGAACCTAAAGTAGATTGGTTCTTGACGAGTCGCATGGAATGAGATGAATCTAGCCCTTTCAAGAAACGTTCTCATGTCGGAAGGATTAAAAACGCAAGGTGGGGTCAATTGACCAATCAGGAGCTGTAACGGCATGCCGAAGACCGCGAAGAAACGCAGAAAGAAACGTGGAGAAGGGCCGATGCCAAGTGGTGGCGCTGGCTTGGTTCGTTTCTTCGAAGACGAAACACCTGGCATAAAAGTGGGCCCTACTCTAGTGGTGATTCTTGCTGCCATTCTCTTGATCGCCGTAGTCATAGCACATGTTTGGTCTGTGTTCCAACCAGCATGAATCTAGCCTTCCACACTCCTACTCTCGGGACCCAGAGAGCTGCGTCCCAAGGATTATAAAGAATATCGAGTCGGGTCCCAAAGCCCCAAGACTGGTGACTCTCATATGAAGATCAAAGGCGAGCTCAGAAAGTACTGTCCTCGGTGCAAGCAGTACACAATCCATTCCATATCACAATACAAGGCAGGGAAGAGAAGGAGCGGTGCAGAGGGCGAGAGAAGGATGAAAAGGAAAACCAAGGGATATGGTTCATTTCCAAAAGCCATCCAGAAACGTTTTGCGAAGACAACGAAGAAGACTGTGCTCAAATACAAGTGCAAAGACTGCGAACACATTGTACAGTCGAAAGGTATGAGAGTGAAAAAAGTGGAGATAATGCGTGTGTAGGTGGGATGGATGACGAAGGGAGAGATTGTACAGCAACCGAGATCGCGATTTCTGAAGGTCCAGTGTCTAGATTGTGAGAATGAACAGATAATCTTCGCATATGCCACTACTGAAGTGAAATGTCTGAAATGTGACAAGGTCTTGGCGCGCCCAAGTGGCGGCAGGGCCAAGCTCGAAGACATTGCAAGGGAGATAGAGCAGTACTCCTAGAGTAGAGCCCTAGTTTTCCTCAGACACCCAGATTGGCCTCCGTCCTCCCAAATCTATATTAACCCAGCCTTGAGGTTTTCCGAGAAGGAGTGGAAACAATGGTTCTGAAGCGTGCAGAATGGCCCCAACCAGACGAATATGCGGTGGCCGTGGCAACCAAGGTCGCAGCCTATGGAGCATACGTCGTCCTTCCAGAGTACGGGAAGAAAGAGGGTTTCATTCACATCTCAGAGGTCAGTAGCACGTGGGTCAGGAATATTCGCAATCATATCCAGGAGAACCAAAGAGTCGTTGTCAGGGTCCTTAGAGTGGATCAGCAGAAGAAGCATATAGACTGCTCTCTTAGGAGAGTATCGAATGAGGCGAAGAGAGCAAAGAACAACGAGTGGAAACGTGCTCAGAAGGCGGAGAAGTTCTTAGAGTTGATTGCAAAAGAGAATGATATGACCCTTGAAACGGTCTATCAGAAGATTGGTTGGCCCCTTGAAGATGCCTTCGGTGAGATCTATAAAGCTCTGGAGGTAGCCGCTGACGTAGGACTTGAGGCTCTGGAGCACGTAGAATCCACGAAGAAGCTGCGCAAACAAGTCGCAGACCTCGCAAAGGCCAGGATTGAGATACCCTCGGTTGAAATAGAGGGCGAGATGAAGATACAGGTCCCAGGTCCAGATGGTGTTGAGGTCATAAAGTCGGCTCTATCGGAAGGACTCGTAATGGGCGAGTCCAGAGAGAAATCTGAGGTTGAGATCTATACCCTTGGTTCACCACGCTACAAATTGCGTATCACCAGTCCTGACTATAAGGAGGCTGAGGACCTCCTTTCAGAGATTCTTGCTTCGGTAACCAAGACTATCGAGAGCAAGAGCGGTACAATCGTCTTCGATCGGAAGTAGTGGTCAATATGGGACGCCTCTTCAAGTGTACAGTGTGTGAGCAGTACACTCTGGAAGAGAAGACCTGTCCGAAGTGCGGAGAGCCTGTCGTGACACCGCATCCACCCAAGTTCAGTCCTCAAGACCGCTACGGAGAGTACCGAAGACAGGCCAAGAGAAAGGCGAGGGAGGGTTCTACACAGCCCAGGAAATGAGTTGCCAAATTCGGCAACTGGCTACCTGGATGCTCGATTTCCTCTTCACTAGTACAGCTCTATCCCGGCCCAGAACGTAATCCAGTCTGAATCAAAAGTGGGTTCACCTGTATCCACGTTGTTCCAGAAGAGGAGTTTGAGCTGATAGTTCATTCCTTGGTTCACATTGATGTCTTGTGGTGTGTCGTCACCTATTGGGATTGTGAATTCGAAGAAGTTCTCACCGCTGCCAAACTCGCTTGAGTTCAGTCCTGCGGAGTCCTCTGCCCAAGAGCCATCGAAGGCCACGTGTCCGTCAAAGAACTCGTGACCGTCATAGTTTGCGATTCGCAGATCGGAGTCTTCAGGTGAATCGAGTGGAGCAAGCTGTATTCCCAGTGCATCTTCGCCCAGAGTGTAGTTGTCCATTTGGACCCCAAAGTACATGCGAGTGGAGCTGACACCTGTGTAGACCTTGGCGGAATAGCCGCCTCCAAACACGACATCGTAACTCGGTAGTGCCTTCTCGCTGTCGGATAGGTTGCCATCCATTCTTACGGCGTCAATGTCCCCTACGTCTGCAATCCAATCTGCAGAGGTCCTATTGAGATACTGGTAGTACATGGTATAGTCAATCTCGTAGATCTTGACAGTCCCGTAGGAGGCACTGTAGTAGAGGTTCGTAAAGGCACCGTGAAGGTCAACAGGCATATAGGAGGTCCAAGTCGTGTCACTCCACATGACTCGATCCATGCTGACCCTATCTGTAGTGAGTCCCTTCCCGTAGGCCTCGTCTTCAGTCAATGGTTCATCGTAGACCATCAGCTTGTATATGGTGGAATTATAGAATGCCGGGAGAGTGGCCTCTTCCTCGGCTATGTCTGGCGTGTCCGGGTTGTCACCCAAGTAAGTGGCATCGTCAATGAAATTGCTGCCAAAGCGGTCCTCGGCGATTCTGACCATCCAAGGCCACTTGCCATCATCACCGCCGAGCGTGGATCGGTGACCATAGTATACCAGTACATGGGTGGCATCCCACAGCTTGAACGTCTTGAGCGACTCTGTCAGATTCAATGCCACAAGGGCATAGCCCATCAAAGCAATCTGCGTGCCATTCCAAGTGGCGTTATCCACTATCGTCAGTCCCTCTCCGGCACCGTTTATCCAATAGCCATAGTCCCACCAGCTGGCAATGATCGCATCATCTGGTAGAACATCACGAATGTAGGTCATAGACGTCTGCCAGTCGGTATACAATTGGCCTGTAGAGAGCTGTCCTGCGGCAAACTCTGGACTCCCTGCATACACTGTGACGTAATTCGTGCCCATTATCACATTCAATGAGAGCAGAAGTCCCAGGAATGCGAAGGCCGCTATTGCGTGCTCTGAAGTCAGAGATGAGCTCATCCGGAAACGTCGTCTCTCAAATACAGACTTCTGTGTTACTACCTTTCCGAATGGAGATAGAATTCCGTTCACTGCAACAGCAGAGAGCACTGCGACACCTGGAGCCAGAATCAGTCCGAGACGAATCATGCTGCCTGCAAAGTATACGGAAGTAAGTCCGTAAAGGAACATGAGATAGTCTTCATCACGCGCCCGTTTGAATAGAAAGTACATGCCGAGTGGGAAGATGAACATCAGGATGTTGAGGGTATGATAGAAGCTGCCCCAGGGACTAGGCAGGTGCTCTGCCACAGAGGCGAAGACTCGCTGGTCGAGTCGGAAGAACGGATTAATTACAGTGAGAAACTTGCCTCCGAGAAGGATGACCGGATTCGAGGTGAAGGCTCGTATCGAGAGGCCCAAAGTGTTCACGTAGGCGAGGTAAGCTGCGACCCCGGCCACGGGAGTGAAGAGACTAAGAAGAATCGGCTTCATATGAGGGGCTAGTGCGGTGGCAGTAGCCTGTCGGTAGCTCTCGAGTCTTAGCCAAATCTCATATCCTGTGAGTAATACACCGACCCCAATCGGAGCAAGGAACGCAATGGAGGTCAGGTTACCAAATCCGATTCGCGGGACAAGGCCTCCAAGGAAGATTCCCAGAGATATGGTGATTAGATATGTGTTAAGCAGTCGCCTATTGTAGCGTCCTCCAATCAACATGAAGAACGCAAAGAGTGCAAATAGGTTGACAAGGAAGTCTGATGCACCCCAAGAAGCCTTGAGATAGGTGAGTGCAAGACCGGAGGCAAAAGCGGATAGGACCGAACCCCGCTTGAGGCCTCTTATGAAGAAGTAGGTGGACAAGACAATGGCAAACACTCCAACACACTCGTTGTCGTAGAAACCTGCCACTGTCCTTTGTGTGAATGCAGGAATGAATGCTAGAAAGAGGGCGCTAAGAAGACCCACTGTGTTGTTTGACAGCTCGCGTCCAAGATAGAAGACTGCAATAGTGGTCAAGGCACCCATGAAGGCTGGCATCACAAGGGAAACGTATAGGACATCTGCACTGATTCCAATACCATTCAGGACCCAGTATAAGAAAGCACTCGTGAAAGGCACTCCGATGTAACTCGTCGTAGTCATGTCACGTCCAAATGGGACCCAAGTTGTCTCATCGAACCATGTGAAGAAAGCCCCATATCCGTTGTCGACCACATACTCCGTTACTTTTAGCTGGAACCACGGGTCGAAGGCTCGTACGACTGGTTGCGAGTTCAGGAGTGGAAGTATGCGAAGTATGAGAGCAGCAAAGAATATGATGACAAGTGCTACCGCCAGAATCACAGAGCCACGTGAGATCTTTGCCTTGGGTCGATGGAAGACCTGCCTGAGGAACCTTCCTGACGATCGCTTGAGCCTATCGTATCTGGACATATGGAGTGTTCTCTCCGTTCTGACTCGAAGTCATCCGAGCAAATCTTGGTTGTGCTAAAAAGGTTGCTGTTAGTCTTACGAGTGTACGACAATTCTAGTATGTCTGCCGACCAGTACGGATTGAGAAGTGGCGCTGTGTGGTGTCACAGGAGAGCAGGTCAAGACGGTGTTTGGTGAGAACTGTGTGAGGGAATGGTTCGAAGCCCCGACAGGTCAATGTCGGACCCAAATCATTCCCGTGTATCTCTATTCTGATTCAGTGTACTCAGCGTAGGCCTTAGAGTCCATCAGTGCCTTCTTTTCCTCATCGAGATTGGAAGGTTTGATCTTGATCATCCAACCCTTTCCATATGGATCCTCGTTGACGAGCTCCGGAGCATCCTCAAGTTGTGAGTTGACCTCAACTATCTCTCCGGACACTGGTGCGAAGATATCAGAGGAGGCCTTCATGGATTCTACCAATCCGCACTCAGTATTAGCTTCGACTGTAGAACCTACTTCGGGAAGCTCTACGAAAGTGATCTCATGGAGCGCGTTCTGTGCATAGTCGGTTATGCCGACAATTACAAGATCGCCCTCGACCTTCACCCATTCGTGTTCCTTGTTGTACATCAGTTCTTCAGGTACCTTGGAGCCTTCTGCCATTATGGTGCACCACTGGTTCCGGGTGTGTGGCATGTCACCTTTAAATCAAACGGATTGTCAGACTCCTCGACTTGCGCCGTACTTCTCGGGATCATAGAACGGCCATCCAGTGACTTCAGCCTTCCTAAGACGCCCTTTGATGTCTACTTCCACTAAATCGCCACTGCTAACAAGCCCTGGTTTCACGTAGGCAAGGCCAATTCCTTTCTGAAGAAGGGGAGACATGACTCCGCTCGTCACTTCGCCAATTAGTTCACCCTTGAAGAGAACAGGATACGGATCTCTAGGTATTCCCCTGTCAATCATTACAATTCCAATCCGCGTCTTCTGGACTCCTTCTTCTCTCTGTCGTTTCAGTTCGTCATATCCGATGTAGTGCGGATCGACCTTGAATTTGATCGCATAAGGTATTCTTGCCTCTAAAGGTGACGTTTCCTCGTTCAGTTCGTGGCCGTAGAGGACAAGACCAGCCTCAAGACGTGTCGAGTCTCGAGCGCCAAGACCACAGGGTCTAACCCCTAGTGTTTCACCCTGTTTGAGAAGCTCTTCCCAGAAGCCGATGGCCCTCTTCTTGCCCTCCTCAGTAAAGGGGGTGTCAAGTACGAGAATCTCTGCTCCATCTTCTCCTGTGTAGCCAGTTCGGCAGAGATAGCAGTCGTATCCGGCGAGCTTCACACGGTTGCAGGTGAATCTGCCATACTCACTGAGGTCTTGGTCAGTCAACTTGCCCAGGAGACTCATAGCCATAGGTCCCTGAACAGCAATCATAGTGATGTCCCTGGACTTGTCTGCGACCTCCACTTCGAAGTCTTCTGCGTGTTTCATCAGATGGGCGTGTATCTTGGGGCCGTTTACAGCGTTCGTCACCCAGATGTATTCATCATCTCCGACTCGATAGAGCATGAGGTCGTCATGTATGCCCGCGTGTTCGTTGAGACAAGTGGTGTAGTGACCTCGGTTCACGTTCAGTTTGCCAACATTATTCGTGGTCAAAGTCTGGAGGAATTCCCGGGCATTGGACCCCTTGATGATGAACCTGCTCATGTTTGATGTGTCAAATATACCAACAGCATCTCTCACAGCCATATGCTCTTCTCGAATGTCTGTGAAACGGACTGGCATCTGCCAACCGACGAATTCGACAAGATCCCCATGTTCTCTATGCCATTCATAGAGCTGGGTGCGTTTAAGTTTCTCAGCCAAGGATGCTCACCCTGAATTGTGCTGCGTCTGGGCGCCTACGCATGGCTTTATTTTCTTCTATCTATACCTCGGCACAGGTCGTTCCAATTGGCTCCTCACACAATCAAAGTTGGCGAGATACAACTGGGCAGCAGTCATCCAGTCCGCGTGATGGGAGTTCTCAACCTATCTCCTGAATCCTTCTATTCAGGCTCAGTAGCCTCCACAGAGGAACAAATCAGAGAGAGGGTAGAGCTATACGAGAGTGAAGGGGCGGACATCATCGATATTGGTGGTGCATCCAGTGCCCCTGAGAGTGTATATGGAACAAGAACTGTGACAGAGGACCACGAACTAGAAAGAGTCGTTTCGTCCCTTGGGGTGATTCGCCAGAAGACAGATCTACCCCTCTCCATCGACACGACCTCCTCGAAAGTCGCAGAGAGGGCCGTCGAATTAGGTGCTTCTCTTGTGAACGACATATCTGGACTTAGAAAGGACCCGAACATGGCAAAGACTGTTGCAGATTTTGATGTGCCTGTGATTATAATGGCAATGTGTGAGAAGCCCTGCACCAATGTGACAGAGTCAATTCATGCGCTTCGTGAGAGTATACAGATAGCGGAAGACGCCGGAGTTGATGACGGCAAATTGATTGTAGACCCGGGCATTGGTTTCGGCAAGCCGGCCCGAGCGGACTGTGCCCTACTCAGAGAGCTGCCGCGCTTCGCAATGTTTGGCCACCCAGTCTTGGTGGGCGTTTCGAGAAAGGCTTTCATAGGCGAATTACTTGGGCTGTCAGACCCTGAAGATAGGCTAATTGGAAGTGTTGCAGCCACCTCAATTGCTGTAGCAAGAGGAGCCGATGTAATCCGCGCTCATGACATCAGTGAGGCAAAGACTGCGGCCTCGGTGGGAGAAGGTCTGAGAAGCACTCTAAGATGGTCTGGAGAGAACATGGAGCTTGTCAACATCCATGATGAAAGAGAGGCTGAGATTGTGATTGAACAGGTCGGGGTACAGTCCGGCATAAGACAGGCTCTATCCAGAAAAGCAGTGACTCTCAATCTCTTACTCAGGAACGTGAGAACGCCTGCCGCACTGATTATCAAACAGGAGATGCTTGCTCTAGGAGGCGATGCGGCATACCACCATGATACAATCGACTCTGGTGTGGACAGGACTGATGTATTGGTGATGGGAACTCCAATCCACTTTGAGAGACTTGTCAGGAAGCTGAGCGGAATGAACTACTTCGGCATTGAGAAGACTGCTGTTGGAGTGCAAGAGTTGTTGAGTGAGCGGGAGCGTCGCTAAGGGTGGGGATGATGGACTGGGTAGACTGGGAACCCACGTATAACGACATTGTGAATAGGCTGAACCTTGATTGTCATGCCGACCGTCAAGCCACAGAGGTTCTGACCCACCTTCTTGAGAACAAAGACCCCCATCCGGCCCTCAGACAGATAGAGAAGCTAATTGAAGGCAGGTCTGTCATAGTGTGTGGTGCGGGACCCTCGCTCGACTTTCATCTAAGGGAAGTGATTCCGAAGGCAACTCTCGAAGAGTCTACCTGTGTCGCCTCTGATGGAGCGGCATCGGCGCTATTGGAGCTAGGTCTCAGATGTGACATTCTCGTGACAGACTTGGATGGCGACCTTCAGAGTATCCGGGAAGTGGTCAGAAGAGGTGCAATTCCAGTTGTGCACGCGCATGGAGACAACATAGATCTCGTGAGAGAGATTGTTCCTACGTTTGAGACCGTTGTAGGTAGCACTCAGGTCGAGCCGACGGAAAGGGCGTTTCTCTGGGGAGGCTTCACCGACGGGGACAGGGCCTGCCATCTCGTTACAAAGTACAGACCTTCCAAGGTGACCTTGGCTGGAATGGACTTTGGAAGCATCGTCGGCCGCTGGTCGAAACCAGGATATCATGACAGTTTTCCTGCAGACTCCATCAAGAGAGAGAAGCTTGCCATTGCGGGAGAACTGATAGACAGACTCATGTCTCAGAGTGATGTGGAGTTCACGCTATTATAGCCAGTCTACCTTGACACTTCTGCAGAACATTGAGAGTGTTGTAGTCCAGAAGTGGAAGAGCTATCCAATCTTCTCGCTCATCATGTAGGAGAGTACTAGAAACGCTGTACCGGCCAACAGTACACCCAATACAATCAGTCGAGTTGCGTATCCTGGTTGAAACACGTACTTCGAAGCGTAGTATATCATTCCCAGTCCTATGGCCCCGACCATAACAACAACTGAGGCGACTATACCCTCCATCCCGAGCTGAACATCGAGCCCAGGTGCAATTAGGAGTGGCGGCCCGCCTTGAGGATTGCCTGCAATGACTGGTGGTGTCCTGATTAGAGTGTAGATGTTACCTCCAAGAATGAACAGAATTGCCACGAAGACGAGGGCAAAGACAACGATATCAGGAGGCCTCGTTGGCATCTTGAAACGAGGTCTCTTGAGCCTCACTCTTGGTCTTACGATAAACCGCGGCCACCAGGGCAAGTTCCTACACCTGAGCGGTGTCGTTTGGCGGTCTGCTTTTAAGACTATCGTGAGAATGAGAAGTGTACCAGCGAACAAGAGGCGAGATAGACTGTCTAGGGTCCTGATAATCTCTGAGAAGCCAACAGCCGCGAGGAGAATCGCTGAGGCCTTGGACGAGCATTCTACTCCGGACGAGATAAAGAGTGGGAGAGTCTCATACTACGAGTGTGAGAAGGATGGGGATACTCTTCTTGTAGCGTACGCTCTTGGGCACCTCTTCGAATTGAAACAGACTGAGAAAGGTTGGAAATACCCAAGACTATCTACAGAGTGGGTCCCGAAATACGAGGTTGACAAGAAAGCGGCCGAGACTAAGCCAATCATCAGTCTAATCAAGAGAATCTCCAAGGACGTGGACCAGTTTGTGGTTGCCACTGACTATGATATTGAGGGTAGCCTTATCGGTTACTTGACCCTGAAGTACGCATGTCGTGCAGATCCAAGTCAGGCAGCCAGGATGGTCTTCTCCACGCTTACGGGGAATGAACTGAGGCATGCCTACGTGAGCAGAGCATCAACGCTTGACTTTCCGATGATTGAGGCGGGTCATGCTCGACATGAGGTTGATTGGCTCTATGGCATAAACCTCACACGGGCACTGACTCTTGCCATCAAGGAGGCATCTGGGTGGTTCAAGATAGTCTCCACTGGCAGGGTACAAGGACCCACCCTTGCACTTGTCGCTGAGCGTGATCGAGATATCAATGTCTTCGTGCCCAAGCCATTCTGGACCATTCTTGCCACCACTACCCAAGCAGACAAAGACTTACTGCTTGAATACTCCAAGAAGCGAATCGAAACCAAGAAGGAAGCTGATGAGATTGTGAGAGATCTTCAAGGAGCGACTGCGATTGTTGATTCCATAACAAGAAAGAAGTCCTTACAAAAACCGCCCGTCCCATTCAATCTTAGTGGTCTCCAGTCTGAAAGCTATCGCCACTTCGGGTTCAGACCGAGTAGGACTCTCGCCATAGCTCAGAAACTCTACCTTGAAGCCCTAATCTCATATCCGCGTACTGGAAGTCAGAAGATACCTCCCAGTATCGATACAGAGGCGATTCTTTCGGGGTTGAAAGAACAGAGGAAATACAAGACCCTAGTCAATCGAGTCATTGAAGGCGGCAATCTAGTCCCTGTTCAGGGCAAGATGGATGACCCAGCTCACCCGGCTATTCACCCCACAGGAGCGAAGCCCGAGAGAAGGCTCACGCCAAGTGAGTCTAAGGTCTACGACCTCATTGTCAAAAGATTCCTGGCTTTGTTTGGGGAAACAGCAGCGAGAGAGAGTGTACGGGCTGACATCAAGGCCGGCACACATCTCCTCTACCTAAGGGGATTGAAGATTCTCAAGAGAGGATGGATGGACCTCTATGATCCCTACGTTTCACACAAAGAGGTGCTTCTTCCACCAATTGCCGAGAGTGATGAGATGTTCCTTGTTTCGGTGACGAGTGAAATGAGGTATACATCTCCACGGCCCCGATTCAATCCATCAAGCCTGCTCAAACTCTTGGAGAAGGAGAATCTTGGTACAAAGAGCACTAGAGCCTCGATAGTCGACTCTCTTAGGTCCCGGGGGTATACACTGGGGGACAGATTCGAGCTTTCTACTCTAGGCTACGCACTCTTCGAGACTCTGCAACAGCACATTCCAGAGATTCTATCTGCTGAGTTCACGCGCCAGCTTGAGAGAGAGATGGAGAGCATTCAAGCGGGAGAGACTGATAGAGAGGGCTTGTTGAGTCATGTACGAACCGAGCTCACACAATTGCTTGAGCGCTTCAAGGAACAGGAGGAAACCATTGGAGCGTTTCTTGTCAGTGGCCTTCAGCGATACTGGAGGGCCAAGGAGGAGATCGGTCCATGTCCCAAGTGCGGAGAGGGCACTCTATTCATTATCCGATCTCCGAAGACAGGTAAACGGTTTGTCGGGTGTTCTCGGTACAAAGACGGTGAGTGCGACCAGAGCTTCCCACTTCCTCAGAGGGGAGAGATCACGCCCCTAGACAAACAGTGTCCTCATTGTGGTCACGCCATGATTAGAGTGTCGTCTAGAAGACGTCCCTGGGAAACCTGCATAAACTGGACAGAGTGTCCTGGACGACAGGAGGATCTCAAGACACTTCAGGATAAGAGAGGAATGGCAGAGAGCTCGACTAAGGAGGGTGGCACGGATGAGTGATTGCCCGATTTGTGGACGCCCAAGTGGCCACAATGGGGAACTGTGTCAGTATCACCAGTTGGCAATTGACAATCTGCATGAGGGCGAAGAAACATGGAGATCGGCCTTGGGGATCGATTGGGACTCCTATCTTGACCATCTGTATGCTTTGGATGAGCTTGGTCTGTGGGTCCGAGAGGTGATTGAATATATCAGGTCAGGAAACAGTCCTTGAGAAAAGCCATGAGTTCAAGGAGGACCTTCTGGTTCAATCCGCTCATTGCGACAACTGCCATGCAAGTTCTACCAGTCCAAGACACTATTCGCTCAGCGAGTGTGCGTACCAGTATTGTGTCCAAGCCAGTAGTGAAGAGTCCTGAGGAGGCAGGTTCTGATTCGTCTCGACTGGGAGGGATTGCTACGGCCGAGATACCTAGTCGAAATCTGTCCGAGTCTGATAGAAGCAAGAGAGTACCATTGTCAAGGTCCATGACTCGAACTCTGACCTTGCCAGCACTGGTATCTGCTTCGAAGTGCCTTATGTCCTCTGAGTCCATGTACGATACCCAGTCTGTCGTCTCAAGATTGCGATAAATCCCTAACGGATTGGCGCAACAAGTGTGCAGGCGGCAACATTGTTATCAGGTAAACGTCGGTGACAATTGTGAGGTGCACATGAAAGAGAGGATTACCTACACAGAGTTCTTCCCGTATCCAGAACCGCGGAAGGGTCAAGATGAAATGATGGCCAGCATCGAAGATGCGGTTCGTAAGGGGACTCACATCTGCGCAGAGGCTCCAAATGGATTCGGGAAGACATGTGCCACTCTTAGTGGCGCCTTGCCTTGGGTAAGAGAGAACCATGGCAAGATTCTGTATTGTGCAAGGACGCATAGGCAATTGGATCGCGTCATGGAGGAGCTGGAAATCATCTCAGAAAGGAACGAGGTGACTGGGGTTTCATTCCGGGGAAGACGGCACATGTGTATCAACCAGTTCGTTCTGGAGAATGCAGACCTTGTAGCACCAATCAGCGAAGTATGTAGCCAGTTGAAGAGCAATCGGAAATGCTCCTATTATGAGAAGTTGAGAGATAGTGGACAGCCTGAGGACCTACTAGAAGACATGCCGAAAGGTGTGCTCACTGCTCCAGAGTTAGTTGATATTGGAAAGAGAAGGTCAATATGCCCCTACGAGCTCACAAAGAGCCTAGCAAAGGTCGTTGACGTTGTCGCCCTTTCGTATCTGTACGTCTTCGATCCATGGATTCTGGAAACCTTCGTCCCTGAACTAGAAACTCCCATGTCAAGAGTGATTCTTGTACAGGACGAGGCACACAATGTTCCACAGACAGCTCTCAACTCAGCCAGCGATTCTCTGGTGATTGGTACCGTGAGACGGGCGATTCAAGAAGCCAAGACCTACAGTGACTCAATATCCAAGGAGTATTCGGAGAGTCTGGAGAGGGCTGTTCTGGATCTCTCTACAGACATGAGAGACAATGATGAGAAGACCATTGACCCGTATGTGATATACAAGCAGGCCCTTGAGAATTCAGACAATAGCATGGTGTCAGATGTCTTGGGTCACATGAAAGACCTAGGAATCAAGATTCGTAGGAGTCTTCTGAGAGCAGGGAAGTTTCCGCGGTCATCGATTCACCGAGTGGCAGATTTCATGGAGAGATGGGCGAGTTGTGGTGAACAGGACAACTATGCTTTCATACTGACTTCAGGAAGGGAGTTCAAAGAGAGTAGGAGAGTGTCGCTAGATCTCGTAGCACTGGATCCCACCACCGTGACAGCACCAATCCTGAACCTTGTACACAGCTCTATTGCAGTATCAGGTACATTATCTCCCTTAGATGCATACTCCGAGATGTTGGGCTTTGACGAGGATGCAATGAAGAAGTCCTTTCACAATCCGTTTGCCATGCGTAATAGACTCTGTCTCATAGTTGATGGTGTGGATACTTCGTTTCAAGGTCGCAGTGATGTCATGTTCAGTAGACTTGTAGACCACTGTGTGGCAGTTGCGCATGCGACACCGGGAAACACTGGAATCTTCACAACAAGCTACTCTGTTGCCAAGTCCCTCCTCAAGGCCGGTCTTGAAGACAGACTGAAGGTGAAGCTATACCAAGAGGAGCCAGGGATGAAGGGAACTGAGAACGACAGGATGATTGAGAGCTTCAAGAAGATGGGGGAGAAGGGAGGTGCTGTGCTCTTAGGTGTCCAAGGGGGACGTAACTCCGAGGGGGGAGATTTTCCCGGGCCGTCAATGGAGAGTGCAGTAGTCGTTGGTGTACCGTACGCCAGACCAACTCCCCGTGTTGAAGCATTGATAGACTACTACAACAGTAGATTCAATCAGAAGGGGAGAGATTACGCATATGTCCTTCCTGCTATGACCCGAGCGGTCCAGACGGCTGGAAGACCCGTCAGAAGACTTGATGATAGAGGTGCGATTGTCCTATTGGACCAGAGGTTCAAGACGCCGTATCTTCAGAGATTCATCCCTTCATGGTTGGCAGAGGTTGCCCAGACGGTTGCTGATAGCCCGCATATCGTTGCACAGCAGGTGGAAACTTTCTTCTCAAATCAGTGATCAGACTCATTCAGAATGCCATCAACTGTCGCTTCGTCGAGAAGGATTGCTTGAGCCTCAGCCGTAGATAGGGCACGCCCACCATCGGTCAGTCTTTTGAAGAGCTGTTTCAGAGACCTCACATATCCGTTTTTGACATCAAGGACTAAATCGTCTGAAGTCGGCGGTCGGCCTCTTCGGGCCGCGATTAGCACTGCAGAAGATTGATCAGACTTGCCAACTCGTGTTGTGTGACGTTCATCTACTAGTTCCACTCCGAATTCATTCGAAATACTTTGGATTTCTCGGAGGAAAAGTGCAGAGTATAGACGTGAACCCATCCCGACACGTATGAGAACCTCAGTTTGACGGTTGTGTTGGAGAAGCGCAGCCCATTGGTGGGCGTTCTCTGCAGCTCTGAAGGGAGATTGGACTGTCTTTGTGTAGACAGTTGTTCCATTGGCTACAAATGCCAGACCAAACTGCATCCCGGGATCGATGCCTACGACTACCTGTGAAGGCTGTGGGACGTCCAACAGTCTGAGCATGATTTGGATTGCCGTTGTATCGGGATTGAAGCCCTCTTTTACCAGAACTAGACCCTCTTTGGCGACTCTCTTCGACTCTTTGTCGGTCGTTGCGACGACCTTTGCACTCTTGCACTCGTTGTCATCCGGTCTGCATAGAACAAACGTAACGCCCAATCTCTTGAGAAGGTTAACCATTAGATAGCGGATCCTTGGGTTTTTGGTGGCCACAGCAACGTCACATCTCGACATCTTGGCTTTCCTTCTGAGCTATGCTTATCAAAGGTGGGTGACAACCAAGAACCGGTGAAGGGCGATTTGATTCTTCCGTCGGGTGTTTCGGTTCTGGACCGACTCCTCAATGGCGGGCTTTCTACTGGAAGATTCACTCATATCTACGGCGAGGCGGCTTCGGGAAAGACCACTATTGCTCTTCAGTTTGCTAGTGCAGCTTGCAGAATCGGGGTGGGGACTGTCTATGTGAACTCAGAGGCGACCTCTCCGGTTGAGAGACTAGAACAGATAGCAGGAAAGAGTTTCAGTGAGCTGGAAGATAGACTGCGCATACTCGCACCGAAGAGCTTCAGCGAGCAGGGTGCTGTAATAGACGATATCGAGCTTTATGCACGGGAAGGCACCAGATTAGTCGTTGTTGACACCCTCACAAGATTGTACAGAGCAGTGCTAGACGACAAGAAGACCAACTACTCAAATCATCGTGAGCTTAATCGCCAAGCAGGCATTCTCAAGGGACTTGCGATTCATAACGACCTTGCGCTCGTCGTACTTAACCAAGTACGAGGCAGTCCTACAGACATGGGCGGCTTTGAACCTGTAGCGAAAAACGTCATTGACTATTGGTCAGACTATGTCATCAAGGTACACCTCGGGAAGACGACTGGCCAGAGAGTGCTCGAAAGGACAAGACCTGAGGATGAAACAAGCACTGGTGTGCTATATCTAACAGAGAGAGGTCTGGCAGTCACACCCGAATCAAAGGAAAAGGACAAATGAGGAGTCTATTGCGTTCTGGAAACAGGAGTCAAATCTATGTATGAAGCGTTGGCGTTGCTTGAGCTCTCCCTATGGCTGGGGCTACCTGCTTGGATTGCAAATGCGATGCCTGTGATCTTTGGGGGTGGTAGACCCATGGATGGTGGTAGAACGCTTCAGGATGGCTACAGAATATTCGGCGATGGAAAGACCATTCGAGGCTTCCTTGTGGGCGTTCTTCTCGGTAGTCTTACAGGGGTCGCCCAATACTTCTCAGCCCCGTACATCCTACCAGTGATGCAGCAGTTCGTGACAGTGTCCCCGGACATGGAGTATGTTCTGTTCATGACTATTCCAGCCGCAGTACTGCTTTCCCTGGGAGCTCTGGTTGGGGACCTAGTTGGTTCCTTCTTCAAGAGAAGAGTGAATGTTCAAAGTGGGGCACCGTCCCCAATACTTGACCAACTTGGTTTCATATTGATGGCGTTGATCTTCGCATATCCCTTTCTAAAACCGGATTCAGTCTACGTTGCCGTACTGATACTCATGACTCTCGGAATTCATTGGCTAAGCAACGCTCTCGGCTATCTTTTTGGTCTGAAGGAGAACCCATGGTGAGTCGCGGCAACTCCATGACGCTGTCTGGTGTGTGGCAATCGATGGGCCACTAACGTTTTAAAGAAACAGATACTAGGTCGTTAATGGCCGTATCTCTTTCGGTCGCTGTCACAGGACTTGAATAGCCTGATAAGAAACCAGAGTGGTACGACACGCCCTTTCTATACCGGAGTAAAGCAGACAAACAATGAAGGTATTAACATGAAAATCGCAAAGTGCATGCAGTCTGATGTAGTCTATATTTCGGTACCAGGTACGAGAGAAGATGTGCTACAACTCATGGCTGAGAAACAAACCAATGGAATTCCAGTTGTGAAGAAGGGATCGAAGACTCTGGTTGGAATGGTGACTAGGACGGATGTCCTGAAGAAGGCAGATGAAACGCAACTTGCGATGTTGATGGTGAGGGATCCGACGACGGTCACACCCAAAACACAGGTCAAGACTGCAACCAAGTTGATGCTCGAGAAGGGATTCAGAAGACTTCCGGTGGTGGAAGGTGATGAACTAGTTGGTCTTGTCACTGTGCCAGACATCCTAGGGGCAGTGTTGGAGGACAGCGAGAAGTACAAAGACACTCCAATCAAGGACTATGTCCGGACCCAGATTACCGCAATCTGGGAAGAAACTCCGCTGCCTCTTGCATACATGATCATGGACATGGCAGGCAAGAACGCCTTAGTCTTAGTCAACGAGGCGGGTGGAGTGACCGGAATGATCACAGTAAGCGATTTCATTCGATTGTCGGAAGTCACCGTTGAGAACAACATATCGAAGACCTATAGCGGCACAGATACCGCGGTGGAGTGGGGCTGGACCTCAAAGGACTTTCTAGTCGTGACAAAGAAGTTGCTTAGACTGCCGAACGTACCAGTGAAAGATGTCATGACGAAGAACATAATCAGTGTGAGTGAAGTCAGCACGATATCTGAATGTGTCAGAATCTTCAGGAAGAATGACATCGACCAAGCGCCAGTACTATCAGCAACGAGTAGTCTGATTGGCATGATTGAGGACCAAGACCTACTCAGATTGGCACTAAACGATGGATGAGACAACTACTCCTTCATGTAATCCATAAGCGATGTCTGCTCAGATACAAAGAGCGAGTCCAATGCAGAGTTGATGAGGGTCAGACGTTGTTTTAGATACTGACTAAGGTCATGATCACGAATCAGCTTCTCGGCAACTCCTAGGTACTTCGAGATATTCTTCTGGCTCACGGTCAATAGGAGTCCCTCTCCACAATCACATTTTCCTGAGAGCGGGATTCTGCGGTAGATAGTGTTGCACTTGCGACACCTAATCTTCTGGGTCGAGTAGGCTCTCAGATTACCTCTGATGTCACGGATGAAGTGATGAGAGAGAACCCGCTCTGCCACGTCCCTTGAGTCAACGGCATCAAGCAGAACGGCCAAGTGAAGCTGTGCCTCGAGCTTCTCGCTCATGGTACCGAGAGTCTTGTATTTCGTGTTACGAGGGCCAGCATCAATTGAAGACGTGTCATGAGTGAATCCGAAACCCTCGTATTGCGCTTCCGTTCCCAGTCGAGACTGAACAATGTCGACTAGTTCCTTCACCGCGCTTGGATGCTGGGCCTCCGCAACCATCCCATAGAACTCAGCAGGATATCTGTGGCAGACCTCGATGTTGTGACTCTCGTCATCAACCTCCTCTGGGTTCAGAACAACTGAGAGCACAAGAGGAGCATCCATGAAACCTCCTCTGCCAGCAGGAAGGTATTCCTTGGAGAAGTTGATGAGTGCATCAAGTACAAGGATCAGTGCATCCTCATCTCCGTCACAGTTACGCCTCTTCGCAGCGTGCCAGTAGGGATGAGCATAGCACACACTAGCATTCGTGAATCCGACGACTCTTCCAATTATTCCTGCAGAGGTGTGGGGAGCTAGGCCAATGACCAATTGCCCAACAACGTCCTCGAGTAGATTGAACTTGTAGTACCTCTCAAGACCATAGATCTTCTCCAGACAATCATCCACAAACTTACCGACTCGAACCAGATAGTCTGCTCCGTTCTCAGGTATGATCAAATCCTGTACCTTGAGCTCAAGTGTCTGCGTGTCCGAGATCAATGGTGCACCTTGGTAGTCGTTTGTGTAACCAAGCTCGCGCAGTCTTGACACTGACACTCCAACCTCCGCCGGTTTGAAGTGTGTTAGTGGTGCATCGGTAACGTCGAATCTTGCAGTGCCATCTCGATAACAGTATATATCATGTTTTGCCCTTAGAATGCCCTTTCCCAGGTACTCAGGAATCTTCAGATTGCTGGTCAACCCCAGGACAGCCCGTAGATTGTATGATTGTGGTTCTCCAATCTCATCCTTCACACGATCCAGTAGCGCTTGGATATTGACTAGAACTCTCATAGTGGCACGATGGCCAAAGGGGCACTCACCAGTGATCTCGTCTACAGGTTTTCCGCAGCCGTCCTCCAGGCACACTCTTCGCAGTTCTGTATGCGTCCCACACTTCTCACATCGCGATTCGAATGTTTCATTCTCGCAACTGGGACATTGTCTACTGACAAGTTCGAGCTCCACTCCAGTGCCTTCTGAGATTGGTAGTGAATTCGCAGTATCTAGGTCAAAAGACTCGAGAAGGGCAGATTGATGCGTGCTCTTCGCCACCTTCTCCATGCGCCGCTCGCTTGCCAGTGTGCGTCCCACTGGAAACAGGACTTGGACTGGAGGTCGCATTCTCCGTTCCTCAGCCTTCTCTGGGCGGCCCATCCGTGCACCGATAGCCACACCCATCTTGTTTCTAAGTTCCACTTGTGAACATGAGTTGAGAGCGTCTAGTGAGTTACTTCCTGCTGCTGTTGCCGATTTCTCTCCAAGCTGCGCGAAGATTGTAACGGGGTCATCAGTCAACCGTATCCTCTTGCCAGCTTCGGAAAGCTCGTGAGGTACTCCTAGATTCTCCAGCAAACCCTTGTGACGTTGGTCGTTTGGAAGGCATATTCGGTCGCCATCTTCAGTCTTCTCGAGGGCGTGTTTGGTAAGAATCCAGGACCTAACATCTAGCATCTCTTGTAAATCAAGCGCATGCCATCGGTACAGGTATCGCGGATGTAGAGGAATATTGAACTTCTTTGAGATGGCGATGGCCTCTTCTGGACTCGGAGTCTTTCTGAGGGGCGATTCTATGAAGGACTCAATAACATCTGAGTCGAAACTAACGTCAGAAAGAAGCTTCTCAAGCTGTTTGCTGCCTAGGCCAGAGTAGGCACTTTCTAAGTCGTGAGACCACCATTCCTCACAGTATCCGGATGGCACTAGAGGGTGGTTGTTTTCCAAGAACTCTCCCAGACCTACCAGTATGTCTCCCAGGTAGACTATGCGACCAACCTTCCCCTGAATCTTCCGTGCCTCTTCAATTGTGAAGACTTGGCGCAGTGAACCATCCCTGAGTAGAACGATTGGTCCTTCGATAGTATCCACCGGCGCAACAATGGATCCCTTGCCAGGACGTTCTGTTCTGATATGAGTGCCTGTGGCTAGGAACTCGTCAACAAGAAGCATTGTTGCAGGATGAACGCCAACACCTGCCAAACCCGTATTCCTAGAACGGCCATACCTGAGTCTAAACCCACCGAGATGGGACGGGTGAGAGAAGACGGGGCGACCACCAATTACGTCGGTCAGATAGTCTGATTTTGGCTCAAGTTTCTTGTCAACGACAGTATCAGACTCTGAAGGGAGTACCTTGGACATCTTCGCGGCCACATCTTCGAGCCACTCCCATCCCTCAATGGACATCTCACTTACGTTCTTGGCCAGTTTAGTAGCCCGTCCAACAAGGCCGTCGCTCAGTACTAGTACTGCGCCTCCTCGAACACGGTTGGTTTCTATCCGAGGGTCGAGATCGCGGCTTCCTGTGACCTCGAACTCCTCAGTGGGTTCGCCTGTAAGCATGATTGGAAGTTTGGATGCAACAAACCGGACGAGTTCAGGTTGGACCGGGAATTGTAGGTGTACATTCCTGGCATAGAGTTCTACCTCCTCAAGCGCTCGTTCAATCTCCTGCTCCGTGGCCACGTATGCAGGGATGCCCAGACACTGACGCACGTAGTCTGCAACTAGGACGGTCATTGCTGTTTCAGTGCCTCCGGCCGCACGAATGGGCCCAGCCAGGTATAGTGCAAGGTATTCCTCATCCTTCGGGCCCCGTATTTGCACCTTGGCTATTCCCTCAATTGGTGCTGCAGTTATGCTCTCCGTCATGATAGCTAGTGCGACACGTACCGCCTTGTCTGCAGCCTTCTGTGGGTCATTGATGCCCCCAAGCTCCCCCAGTGCAATCTCCTTGGCGACTGCAAATGCTACTTCTTCTCGGGTTCCGTACTCTTCTGACAGTTCCCGGATACGCTTGGCAACTCCAACTGGTCCTTGTAGTGTGACCTCGACACGCGCAGCGACATCATGTGCTGGGGGAATCTCTATCTTCGTTGTGGGGTCATATCCTTTTGAGCGAGCATCCTCTGCAATCTTGTAGACACGCTCAACTTCATCGGTAAGGGTTTCGAAGTATTGAGCGTAGCTAACACTGTGTTTGGGTAGATTCAGCTCAGACTCTGTCACGGCAAGTCAGGACATTGATGTTGGGTCTTGTCTTTTATCTTTCGGCCCAACCAAGCTAACTCGTATTCATTGAGCAGTGAGCTTTAAAGCATGGACAGATGAATTGTAGCTGACCATGAGCCACCAGTGGTTGTTAGGACGGTAACAGAAGTGCTCACGCTTGAAGAAACCATTGAGCTGATTCTGAAACACACCAAGTATCAGCGACAAGATGTACTGAACATGATTGAAGAGAAGCGGCAGGAATTGGGCCCAGAGGTTGTGAATGATGAATCGGCTGCAATGATTGTTGCACGTGACCTTGGCATTGACCTGCATCAACTGTCTGCAAAACCACGCATGAGAATCGAGGATATCTCTGAGAATACAAGAAACGTCATATTGACTGCAAAGGTCATCAATGTGGGCCCAGTGAAGACCTTCACTCGCAAAGGTGAGGGCGGAGAAGGAAAGGTGGGGAGTCTGGTCATAGCAGATAAGACAGGCCAGATTAGAGTTACACTTTGGGATGAAGTCACAAAAGCCATCTCGGAAGATTCAGATGAAAGCATAAGGATTGATGATGTCATTCAGTTGCGTGGGGGGTACGTACGAAGGGGATTAGGTGATAGTCTTGAGATTCAGATGGGTCGCATGTCAGGTATCAAGCGCCTTGATG
Source organism: Candidatus Thorarchaeota archaeon (assembly GCA_016840795.1). Lineage (GTDB taxonomy): Archaea > Asgardarchaeota > Thorarchaeia > Thorarchaeales > Thorarchaeaceae > SMTZ1-83. Next base: position 23,915 of record JAEORS010000009.1, read on the forward strand.
AACATGATCTTCAGGACCTTGAGATTGATGTTGGTGAGCCTCCTTCAAAGAAGATCAGTGACCTTCAGGAGAGAGAGTTCGACATTACGCTCCTTGCCAAGGTCATGAGAGTCTTCCCTTTGTCAACATTCACCAGGAAGACTGACGGAACAGAAGGAAAGGTGTTGAGCCTGATTGTGGCGGATGAAACAGGGGACACACGCTTGGTCTTCTGGGACAAAGATGCCGAAGAGATGGAAGACATCTCGGAGGGGGAGGTCATCAGGGTCAGAGGGGGTAACACCAAGAGGGGGAGGTATGGTAACATCGAGGTGCATGTGGGTCGTTCTGCACAGATTGAGAGAGGGTTGGACATCAAGATAGAAGCCGGGGAATACACTCCAGGTGCAGCGGCATCGACCCCAGTTGGGAAGAAGCAGATTGCGGAGATAACTGCCCAGATGAAGGATCTTGATCTAGATGGAAGAGTTGTCAGGATATTTCCAGTCAATACGTTCGACAAGGATGGAGGAGAGGGTAGAGTCCAGAACATCATAGTCGCTGACGAGTCTGCACAGATTCGACTGACCTTCTGGAATGAGGACGTAGACAGGATAAAGGACCTTCAGGAGGGAGATGTGGTCAGC